>CAYSOQ010000134.1:0-4548 GCA_964432685.1 uncultured bacterium | reverse complement strand
CTTGTGACGCTGCATGTGTCGTCGTGGTGGCGTGGGGGGTGGAGGCGAGTCCCAGCCGTACGCCAGTAGTGATCGTCAGCGCGGGGACGTCGGACATGGCCGTGGCGGAAGAGGCTGCTGTGACGGCTGAATTTTTCGGAAACGAAGTTTCGAGGCTATATGATGTGGGGGTTGCAGGGATACACCGGCTCCTCTTTAACCGGGAGATTGTTGACAGCGCGGCCATTGTCATCGTTGTCGCGGGTATGGAAGGCGCCCTTCCCTCCGTGGTAGGAGGGGTTTCTGGAAAACCAGTGATCGCTGTCCCTACGAGCGTGGGCTATGGAGCATCTTTCGGGGGGATATCCGCTCTTCTCGGGATGTTGAACGCCTGTTCTCCCGGTGTGGTGGTAACGAACATTGACAACGGGTTCGGCGCTGCCTACTTCGCATCTCTCATACAAAGAGGGGGGAAAGCAGGGTGAAGCCTAAAAAAAACCCGGAAGTGAACTGGAGGTTGGAGGAAGGTCTTTACAAGATCGCAGTAGATAAGTTTAGGAAGGGAGAGGAGTTCGAGGATATGGCTGTCCTCTCCATCAAGTGCGGGCTGGATACACTATGAATAGCAATCTTCCTCCAGTTTCCATCCTATATTTCGACTGTTTTTCCGGTATCAGCGGGGATATGGCGTGTGGAGCCATGGCCGATATTTCAGGGGAACTGGAGGTTCCGGAAATGGTTGTCTCCAGTCTCCGCCTGGAATCAGTTTCTGCAAGAATCAACCGCAGAGAATCGTGGGGTATTGCGGGCAAAACCCTGGAAGTCAAATATGATCGGCGGAAGGCTAAGGAGAGGAACCTTCCCCAGATCAGAGATCTCATAGATCGTTCGGATCTCCCAGGTGAAGTGAAAGAATCGGCATTGAAAGCCTTCACCCTGATCGCCGGTTCTGAGGCAAAAATTCACGGGGTGGCACCTGATGAGGTTACTTTCCACGAGGTGGGGGCAGTCGACTCGATTCTCGATATAACTGTTTTCTTCCGGTATTTACACCTCATGGAAAAGATGAGCTGTTTCTGTTCTCCCCTTCCGATGGGGAAAGGCGAAGTGGAGATATCCCACGGAAGGTACCCATTGCCCGCCCCTGCTGTCCTCGAAATACTCAAGGGGACGGAAGCTGTACTCCTTGAGAGCCCCTTCGATGGGGAGGCGGTTACGCCCACTGGAGCAGCTCTTCTAGTTTCGAGCGGGACCCGATTTGTAAGTCCACCTCCTTACTCCGTGAGGGAAGTGGGATACGGTGTGGGAACGAGAGAAATCCCCGGACGGCCAAATATATGCAGAGTCGTACGGGGGGAAGTTGCAGGTTCCAAAGAGAGGGATGAGGTTCTTCTGGTGGAGACAAACGTGGATGATATGAATCCCCAGCATGTGGAACTCCTCATGGAATCGGCTTTCGATTCCGGAGCCCTCGATTTTTACGTGACTCCAGTTCATATGAAAAAAAACAGACCCGGGTGGCTTTTTTCTATCCTTACTACTGAACAGTTTCTCCATGCAGTTACAGGGGCCCTCTTTTCCCTTTCAACCACGACTGGCATAAGGGTGAGCAAGGTTAAGCGGTACAAGCTTAAAAGAAAGGAAAAAAGAGTCAAAACTTCCTTCGGGGAAATACGTGTGAAGGTGATCGAGCAGCCAGATGGGTTTACCAGGGCAGTCCCCGAGTATGATGACATCAAGCGGCTGGTGAGTGACAGGTCGGCATCTCTTTGGGCAGTTCTTCAGGAGGTGGACGAGGCGTGGCGAAGAAGAGAGTAATTTACATCTGTGGAGAATGCGGGTTTTCATCACCGGGCTGGCTTGGGAAATGCCCCCAGTGCAGTTCCTGGAACACTCTAAAGGAGGTAACAGAGGAAAGAGGGCGAGCCCCTTCTAAAAGGGAAGGGAAGGAGAAGAGACCGTCCCCCCTATCTGAAATAGTGATCGAAGGGGATATGAGAAAAGAAACTGGTATAGGGGAATTCGACCGTGTCCTGGGTGGGGGCCTCGTGGGAGGGTCAGCATCCCTTGTAGCGGGAGAACCGGGAATCGGAAAATCGACCCTTCTCCTCCAGGTGTGTGCATCCCTTGCCCGCAGTGGAGAGAGAGTGATGTACGTGTCCGGAGAGGAGTCGGAAAAACAGGTCAAGATGAGGGCGGAGCGCCTCGGTATAAACGGAGAGAATATTTTTTTTCTCTCTGAGACCCTCGGAGAATCCATAACGGTTGCGAGTGAAGAGGTTTCCCCTTCCGTCATAGTGGTAGATTCTGTACAGACCCTTACCTCTGAGCATGTGGCTGGAGCCCCAGGTTCCATCTCACAGGTTAGAGAGTCTACCTACCAGCTGAGCCAGTCGGCAAAGGGAATGGGAATTGCCCTGCTCCTGGTTGGCCACGTTACCAAGGAGGGGGCCATTGCAGGGCCGAAACTTCTGGAGCACATGGTGGACGTGGTTCTCTACTTCGAGGGGGAAAAGGGCCATCCCTTCAGGGTCTTAAAGGGTGTGAAAAACCGATTTGGGTCAGTATCTGAAATCGGGATTTTCGAGATGACCGGGAAGGGTTTGATGGAAGTCACCGATCCGTCGGGCCTCTTTATCAACGGGTCAAAGAGTCCAGTTCCGGGGATGGTAGTGTTCCCTTCCCTCTCGGGTTCCAGGACGATGATGGTTGAAGTCCAGGCACTCGTGAGTAAGACTTACCTCCCGGTTCCTCGAAGAGTCGTCGTGGGCCTGGATCAATCCAGGTCGCAGATCGTAACTACCATCGTTGAAAAGCATTGCGGGATAAAACTTTACAACTCCGATCTCTATCTGAATGTGGCGGGAGGGATGAGGATCTTCGACACAGGTGGGGATCTTCCCCTTGCTATGGCTATCATGTCTGGGGCGTTGGATAAGCCCATCCGCGCGGGGTTGACAGGGTTCGGGGAAGTTGGGCTCGGTGGGGAGATCCGTTCCGTGCCTCTCCCCAGGCAGAGGGTTGCCGAGGCGCTTCGAATGGGTTTTCGGAGTATCCTCGTCCCATCGAGGGTTGCAGAGGAACTGGATCAAAATGAGAAAGGGGTCGAGATCATTCCCGTCACTTCCGTTAAGGACTTGAAGAGAAGGGTCATATAATATCCTCTGTCCCGGACAGGAGATAGATAGTTAAAATGTGTGCATACAAGAGGAAGGACCATTATTACAGACGGGCCAAGAATGAAGGCTACCCTTCGAGAAGTGCTTTTAAACTCAAGGAGTTAGACAGGAAGGAGAAACTCTTCAAGGCGGGATATCGTGTGGTGGATGTGGGGTGTTGGCCGGGAGGGTGGTCCAAGGTTGCACTGGAAAGAGTAGGTAAGAGGGGAAAGGTAGTGGGGATAGACTTAAAAGAAAATTGTCTCGTGAAGGGAGAAAATTTTCTGTTTCTCAACGAAAACGTGGAAGAGACGGATTGTATCGGAAAAGCCCTTTTGTTTCTGGGTGATAAGGCGGATATAGTCATATCCGATGCAGCGCCGAACACGACGGGAATCAAGTTTGCAGACCATGCCAGGTCTATTACCCTTGTGGAAAGCGTTCTAAGTTTTTCATACTCGGTTTTACGGGAAGGAGGGAGTTTCCTTGCCAAGGTCTTCGACGGAGATGAAACGGCTGAGCTCGTTGCGGGGATGACTTCCCATTTTCGCAGGGTAAAAAGGGAACGCCCAAGCGCTACTAGGAAGGAGTCCTTCGAAATCTACCTGGTGGCAAGGGGCTTTAAACCCTGAACCGCCTAAGAGAAAAAAGTATCCCTTTAAGGATCAATTCGAGGCATGAATCCGGATTTGTTCTATGAACACGGGTTGATACGCTTTGTTGACACCCGTAAAATATGAAATATACTTACTTCGAGGGAAGGTGCAATGGATATTGACGGGGTGTTCTCATACCTGAATAAAGATATGGAGAGGATCGAGACGGCCCTCTTTTCTTACCTCTCATCCGACGTGGACATGATCCCACTTGTGGGAAAGTACATAACCGCGTCAGGAGGGAAAAGGATCAGGCCCGCCATCCTGGCACTCTGCTCACGGTCGCTCGGGTACAGGGGAAAGAGGATGGTGGATTTAGCGTGTGTCGTGGAATACATGCACACGGCCTCCCTGCTCCACGATGATGTGGTAGACGGTGCCCACACGCGAAGGGGAAAACAAAGTTCCAATTCCCTCTTCGGGAACAAAATCAGTATTCTTGTCGGGGATTTTCTCTTTTCCAGGGCGTCTCAGATCATGGTGAGTGATGGGGACCTCGATGTACTCGAAATCTTTTCCAGGACCCTCGTTCAGCTTTCAGAAGGGGAAGTGTATCAGTTGAGCAGAAGCACTTCTCCCGATATTTCGGAGGAGGAGTATATCCATATTGTGAGGAAAAAGACAGCGTCCCTCATTTCCGCGGGTAGTGAGACTGCTGCGATTATCGGAGGTGGGGACAAAGGACTACGTAAGTCTTTTTTCGATGACGGTACATATGCGGGTATCGCATTTCAGTTCATGGACGATATCCTCGA
>CAYSOQ010000133.1:0-4582 GCA_964432685.1 uncultured bacterium | reverse complement strand
TATTTGCCAGGCCTTCAATCTTTGACTCCATATCCGTCTGGTACCCGTACAGGGCCCCTGCTAATGCTCCAGTTCGATAAAACCCTATGAGAGCCGGAATCCTTTTCAATGAAAGGGCTGAGTTGATCCTTCTCGCGTTTCCACGGTACCGTTTTTCTCCCTCCCAGATATTTCCCCCCCCTGGGTGGGAACCAACCTTTGCGCCGGCTTCATTCAGATGTGATGTCTTCTCCTTCGAGAGGGTTCTCCCACTTTCTGACTCGAGGATAATGAATTGTGCCTCCCCTAACTTGAAGGTCCTTTTCAGGGCAGTCGAAAGGGCCTTGTCGATATCCCTGCAGGAGGGGCACCAGTCGGCCCGAACGTATACAAGAAGGGGTTTCCCCTTGTAGCTGGAGAAGATTAGAGGCTCCCCACTGGGGGAGAGTCCGATCGGTTTGTCGATTGAACCTAGAGTGGAGCCATCCTGCCTCAGGGAAGCGCCGCATCCACTCAAGATAAGCAGGAAGAGTGTAAGGGCGTATACCAGGTGGCTAAGTTTCGTAGAAGAGATCACATCGCTTTGTTCAACAGGGATAGGATGTTGTCTTTCGGGTTTGCTCCCACGAGCTGTCCCTTGATTTCCCCCTCTCTAAATAAGATGAGCGTGGGAATTCCCCTAATCCCGTAACGTGTTGCGATCTCGGGATGATCGTCTACATTTACTTTTCCTATGGTTACCTGTCCCTCCATTTCCTCTGCAACTTGCTCGAGAAGAGGCGCAACCATCTTGCACGGCCCGCACCAGGGTGCCCAGAAATCTACGAGGACAGGTTCATCCTTCTTGATAGTTTCGTCAAAACTGTCGGTATCGAGGTTGATAACTTTTCCAGCCATACGGACCTCCACAATATTTTTATTATTGATGCTAAATATCCTTCAAGGATTCTTTATCCATTTCATATGTTCTTTTTTTATGCATTTGTCCATGGCTACTCCTATCCCGTGACTTTCGAGTAATTTTTCCGCCTCGTAGTTCCTGACACCCTCCTGCATCCAGAAGAACTTGACCCCCACCTTTACCGCTTCCTCGGCAATTGGCAGGACCGACTCTGATTTCCTGAAGACATCCACCATGTCCACTTTATGGGGAATGCTTGAAAGGTCCGGATACGCCGGGACGCCCTGAAAAGAATCTAAATGTGGGTTCACAGGGATAACCTGGTATCCTGAATTCGAAAGGTACTCGGCTACCTGGTAAGAGGGACGTTCTGCCCTTTCAGAGAGACCCACGACGGCAATAACCCTCGACTCTTCGAGTGCCTTTTTTATCATTATTTCCATAATATTTCCTCTATGTGTAAATTGTGAAGCACATGGGTGGGAAAGTCAATTTAAGAAAGGTGGAAGGAAAGGTTCGAGTCACGGACGGGTGGAAAAGCTGGCAGGAGGATTCTTTTTCTCCTTGACCCTTCGAGGGGTTAGGTTATATGGTCAACATTATCCTGAAATGCGGGGAATGATGGAGAGGCACGTCGCAAGGCATATCAGCGAAGCGGCATCACTAATTTCTAAGCTCACCGAAGTGATAACCGAAGGGATTATCTCGGCCGCCGAAATCATTTCTCTGGCACTTCAGAGGAACAACAAAATTCTCCTTTTTGGTAACGGGGGAAGCGCTGCAGATGCCCAGCACATTGCGGCGGAGTTCGTGAACAAGTTCTCCATAGAGAGGCCTCCCCTGCCGGCGATTGCTCTCACCACCGATACTTCCATTATCACATCTATAAGTAACGATTACAGCTTTTCCGAGGTGTTCGCCAAACAGGTAAAAGCTCTAGGACAGAAGGGGGATGTTGCAATAGCCATCTCTACTAGTGGAAATTCTCAGAACATCCTGAAAGCGGCGAGAGCCGCCAGAAAAATGGGGATTACTACCATCGGACTGACTTCTGTTAAGGGTGAAAAGCTCATTAAAATTGTGAACCTTCCCCTCGCAGTTCCACACGAGTCCACCCCAAGGATCCAGGAAGCCCACATTCTCATAGGGCATATCATCTGCGATCTTACCGACACGATGCTTTTCAAGAATTTCAAGCGGTAGGTTCATGGAACTCGACCTGAATAAACTGAAACGCTATTCCCTTTCTTCAAGGAAGAGCAAGGTTGAGACGGACCAATTCGGGAAGAGATTCAAGATGGATGGCGGGTTGGATGCACTCTTCGATTCAATCCCCCGGGTCCTGGGAGGGAAAGATTTTTTTGACCTTGTGAATCGGTGGGGGGAGGCCCGTGACAGGGGAAACAGTATAATCGTGGGAATGGGAGCCCACGTGATCAAAGTCGGCCTTTCACCCCTCATCATACAATTGATGGAAGAAGGTTGGATAACTCACCTCTCAGTCACAGGCGCTTTCCTTGTACATGACGTGGAGGTTGCACTTTTAGGGTGTACTTCCGAGGACGTGGTGGAGCAGCTTGCCGACGGAAGTTTCGGGATGGTGGAAGACACAACCCGGCTTATCAACCTGGCGGTCAGGGATGGCGCCACAAAGGGATTAGGCCTTGCACTTTCCGTGGCTGAAAGGATGGAAGCTGAGAAACTTCCCCTGATTGGAAAGAGCATACTGGCGGCTTCAATGAAGCTGGGAGTGGGCCTTTCCGCACATGTGGCCCTGGGTACGGACATTACCCACATGCACCCCGAGGCGGACGGTGCATCCATCGGGAAATGTTCAATGAAGGACTTCCACACGTTTACGAAAGCTGTAATGGAAATGGAAGGAGGGTTATACCTGAATGTGGGCTCCGCCGTAATTCTCCCTGAGGTTTTTCTGAAAGCCGTGTCCATGGCCAGGAATCTTGGTAGCTCTTTGAAGGACATATCCACGGGAGCCATGGATTTCAACCGCCACTACCGTGTCGAGGAGAATGTGGTTCGGAGGCCTGTCCTCCTGGGAGGGAAGGGGGTGTATCTAATCGGCCATCATGAGATCATGATACCTCTTATCTCGGCAGCGCTCCTGGATGGACGAAGGGACCATGAATAGGGGCCCCATAGCCTTTACTTCCCCCCCCAACGGCATAATAGCGAGTGCAATCTTATTGCGGACGGTTTTTCCCTGCCTCCCGAAGAAAGCGGTATCCCTGTGGTGGTTGACCAGGGGGCTCCCGGTTCATTCCGGAAGTATTGAATAAATGGGAATATCGGTTCAGGAGGAAGGGCTGATCAACTACACGGGGTAAACCAGGGAGATGTTGTTAGGATAGAGGGAGCATGAGGGGGAAGAAACTTTTCATCACAGGTGTCATGACGGGAACCTCCGCCGATGGATTGGACCTGTGCCTCCTTTCCATACCGGGAGGGGATAGCCGGAACTGGACTTCGGAGGCTTTCAGGAGTTTCTCCTTTACGAAGGAGACTGCGAATTTGATCCTCTCCTGTCAGGAAACTGAGGTTCTTGACAAGAAAGAATATGTTGCTTTCTCGGGTAAGATTGCTCAATTTGCGGCCACCCGTGTGAGAAAATTTCTGGAGGAGCATTTTCACTGCAAGGTGCCGACCCAGTTAGCCGTTGCCTACCACGGACAGACCATTGGACATTTCCCGGAGAAGAGGAGAATCGGGAATCGGGGCTACTCTGCGACTCTTCAGGCCGGAGAAGCGGCAATGATCGCGGAAATTACCGGTAGAACCACCGTGTCGGATTTCAGGCAGGCAGATGTTGCCGCAGGGGGTGAAGGGGCACCTCTAACCCCCCTATTCCACGCACCCCTGTTAGCAGGTGATAATGGGGTAAATGCTTTTCTCAACGTTGGAGGGATAGGGAATATATCTGTTGTGGAGAAGGGAAAGGTACTGGCTGCCACGGATACGGGTCCTGGAAATATTCTCATCGATGGGGCAGTTCGCCTCTTCTCTGGTGGTAACCGCAAGTTCGACAGGGATGGAAGGTGGGGGAAGAAGGGATCTGTGTCGGATAGGCTCCTTGCCTTTTTAAGAGACCAGGATCAGTTCCTGAAGAGGAAGAAACCTGCCTCCACAGGCAGGGAACAGTATGGAAGAAGCTTCCTGGATGGACTTGTCAAAGAAAGCGATAAAATAGGGATTTCCGAAGCAGATGTCATCTCGACACTTACATTCTACACGGCCTTCTGCGTGAGTGAGTACCTGAGGAAAAATGGGTACGGGAAGATCAGGAAGGTATATGTGGGCGGAGGGGGAGCCAGCAACTCTCTTTTCATGGAGATGCTTTCCTCCCTCCTGGTTGAGATAGATGTGGTTACTTCTTCATCACTGGGGATTCCCCCCGGTTATGTGGAGGCCGCTGCGATGGCATATCTGGGGTACCTGTGTCTCGCCGGAATATCCGTGGACACGTCTGCATTTACGGGTGGAGGAAAAGGGATACTTGGGAAGATCACCCCGGGAACGAATTTCCCGTCTCTCATGAACGCCATCCACGGATAAACGGGCATGGGATAGATTGCTGGTTCGTTGATTGTCCTCGATTTCCCCTTTCAAGGTGCGCACTTCAATATTCTTTGTAGTGTGTCGATCTCATATGACACTTTCAACACTCTCTCAACCAATCCGATGGAG
>CAYSOQ010000132.1:0-4597 GCA_964432685.1 uncultured bacterium | reverse complement strand
CTTAAAATGTCCTGTTTAACCATATTTGAGTTAGCCAGTATAATCTTTGAATTTTCGAAACACTTTTTTTCAAGATACAGCAGGACAAGGTGGTGCGGATTCAGTTTAAAACTGAACCTTTTGACTGAAGATTCTATGGCGCCCCTTTTTTTCAGCCATTCTCTGTGACATCCGTCACCAGCTCGGTAGATGTCCTGCATTAATGTCCGTTCGAAACTGAGTACGCAGTCAAACCTGTTATTTAAAAGGCTTTTTCTGAGCCTTGAAGCGAATAGAATGTTCGAACAGAAAGAAGGTTTTTTCAGTACATCTATCCTGTGAATGCTGAAAGGTGCGTCCGGCCACTGGTCAGCCGTGAATATATCTATTTCGTGCCCTTGAGAATGGCGTGCATGAGTTCCAGAAAGTTTCCCTTTTCTGCCTGCTCAAATGAGCTTGGGAAGGCCCCTCCCGGCATACGGTGCCGTTTCACATCGTAAGAGAATCCCTTGTAGGGAGACTCGAAGTGATCGTAGTTTCTCATGAAGGACCGGATCACATCGGAGGTCTCATCTGCCTGGTCGAAGTCGATCACCACATCAAGCCCGATTTCCGACAGATAGGACGCAAGGGGACGTACGGGGGGATGGCCGTAAAACCTGGAAAAGGCATCGTCTGTGACATCGAATAGTATTGCCCCTGCCTTGGCGGCTTCGGCGATAGCAGGAATAGCGAGGGCATCCGTGGAATGGCGGTGATACTGTATGACGATCTCAGGGTACCTGTTCAGTATTTCCGATACGAGTCGGTAAACCCGCCTGGGGGACCCCACCCCAGCCATGTCCTTGATGCAAAGAATGATCGAACTGGTACCACAGAGTGAGACAATATCCTCAACAACGGATAAGTAATACTCGTCGGTGCATTCCGCAGATTCCGTAAATGATATGGCAGGTTCAAAAATCTTTCCTTCTTTCAGTACTATGTTTGCGATGGGTTCCATATTTGAAACGTAATTGAGAAAATCGAAGCACCGCCACACGTCGATATATGGGATAAAAGCCTTCACCGCGAGTTCGATCACGTTTCTGGGGTACATTCGGTACCCCCACACGTTTGTCGCCCTGATGAGAGTCTGTGTCAGGACCCCAGGCATGATACGGTTCCACTCCCTTACTTCCTCGAAGGGGCTGAGTTTGTTGTTCATCAAATCCTGATGAAACCTCGCACCCCCGTGAAGCTCCACGGAAAAGTATCCCGTCCTGTTGTAGAGTGGGCCAAGCTTCCTCAGGTCGAACAAGGTTATCCTGTTCTTGAAATCTGACTGTCCTGTATCCCTGGGACCCGTACTCGTTAGAAATACCTTCCCTGATCCCCTCAGGGTCTTGACCACCTCTTCCGGCGTCTTCCCCTTGAAATTGTAATCCATCCCTGCACCGGTCCTCCTCATATGTTACATCTCCCCCTTTTGATATTCAGAATACGTACTTGTTCTTCCCGTATGCTGTGAGCTCCGCCACCAGGTGAGCAATCTTGAAGACCTCTTCCTCTTCGTCGATGTAATCGGCCAGCTCATCGAGGTGATCCTCGATGAAGCTGGTAGTTATCCTACCGGCAAGAAACTCCGGGTTTACGAGGATCTTCTTAAGCAGTGGGATAGTCGTTTTCACTCCCCAGATTTCATATTCTTTAAGGGCCCGCTTCATCCTCTCGATTGCGGTAAACCTGTCCTTGCCCACAGCGCAATTCTTCGAGATGAGGGAATCGTAATAGGGGGGGATGGCCCACCCCTGGTAGATACCCGATTCAGTCCGAACAAAGGGTCCGCTTACCTGGCGCAGGAAGGTGATTTTCCCGAATTGAGGGGCAAAATTGTTCTTCGGATCCTCTGCATTGACCCTGCACTGGATGGCGTGCCCTCTTAAGACCACATCCTCCTGATACATCTTGATCCCCTCGCCGGCCGCAATCCTGATCATTTTCCTGATCAGGTCGATTCCGCTGATCATCTCTGTCACAGTATGTTCCACCTGGATCCTTGCATTAACCTCCAGGGCGTAATAGTTCCCCTTCTCATCGAAGAGGAATTCCATGGTCCCAGCAGATACATATCCAATCTCACGCATGGCACGTGCCACCATATTTCCTATCTCCTTTCTCCTCCTCGGAGTAAGGTAGGTGCTAGGTGCCTCCTCTATCAATTTCTGGTGGTGCCGCTGGATTGAACATTCCCTCTCCCCCAGATGAATGGCATTGCCTTTATCGTCCACCAGGAACTGAAACTCTATATGCTTGCCTCCCTCGATAAATTTTTCCGCATACACACGGTCATCTGCGAAGGCCTTCAACGCCACTGACCGTGAAGTCTCGTAGGCATCCTCAACCTCGCCATCAGACAGTACCTTTTTCATCCCCTTGCCCCCACCCCCTGCGGCGGCTTTGACTATTACGGGATATTCCACTTTTTTGGCAAATTCTTTAATCTCATCCGGGGAACTTACGTCCTCAATGGCGGGGATGACGGGAACCCCTGCAGCCCTGAAAGCCTTCCTGGCCTCGATCTTATCCCCCAGGAGGCGCATGACACCTGATGGAGGCCCGATGAATACAAGACCTTCCCTCTCACAAAGATCAACGAATTCAGGGTTTTCGGCAAGGAATCCGTACCCGGGAAAGACAGCCTCGCATCCTGTCTGCTTAGCACTCCTCACGACAGCATCCGGGTCGAGGTAACTCATATTTGCTGGAGAAGGGCCTAGCCTCACTGCCTCGTCGGCGAGTTTCACATGAAGGGAAAGTTCGTCACAATCGGAGTACCCTACAACTGCTTTGATTCCGAGTTCTCTTAAGGGCCGGATCGCCCGGCAAGCGATTTCTCCCCGGTTCGCGATGAATACTTTTGAAAACATCTCTATATCTCCTTTCCGGTCAATATCCTGTACGCCTCTTTGTACTTTTCAGCCGTATTTTCTACTATGTTCTGTGCGAGCAGCGGCCCTGGGGCCTGTCGGTCCCATGGGAGAGACAGGAGGTAATCCCTCACGTACTGTTTATCGAAACTGTCCTGTGAACGTCCCTCCTCGTAGCTGCTCTGGGGCCAGAACCTTGATGAATCAGGTGTAAGCACCTCGTCGATAAGGATAATCTCGTCACCCACCCTTCCGAATTCAAACTTGGTATCAGCAATGAGAATCCCCTTTCCCCTGGCATACTCAGCGGCTTTTCCATAGAGCTCCAGGGAGTATTCCCTCAGCTTTCCCGCTACTTCCCCCCCCGTAATCTCTCCCATACGCTCGAAGGAGATATTCTCGTCGTGACTGCCCAGCCCCTCCTTTGTCGCGGGAGTGAAAATCGGGTTTGGGAGTCTCGATGATTCAACGAGACCGGCAGGTAACAGCTCTTTGCAAACTGTCCCGGAATCGGAGTACTCTTTCCAGCCTGATCCGGATAGGTAACCCCTCACCACACATTCCACAAGAAAAGGGTCGGCCTTCCTGACTACCATCGACCTCCCCGCCAGGATATCAACGTATCGCCTCGCCTCAGGAGGATATTCCCTCACATCGGCCGTAATCAGGTGATTCGGAAGTAGTTCCCCAAGGTAATCGAACCAGAATAGGGAGATGGCAGTAAGGATCTTCCCCTTGCCGGGGATTCCGTTTGGCATAACCACATCAAAGGCGGAGATACGGTCAGTGGCAACAATGAGAAGAGTTTCACCAAGGTCATACACATCCCTCACCTTTCCCCGGGAGAATAGGGTTAACCCTTCAAAATCAGTTTTATACACTACGTTTGCTCCCATTAACCAGACACTCCTTTCAGGCACTGATTCATGAAATTGCCTGTATGTTATAGAGTTTGCTGTAGACTTCGCCCATCTCCATGAGTTCTTTGTGAGACCCTTCCTCCACCACTCTACCATGGAGGAGGACAGCAATCCTATCGCACCTGACTACTGTCTGAAACCTGTGGGCAATTACTAAGGATGCTTTCCCCTCCATCAAAACCCCCATAGCCGAGAGCAATTCGTGCTCAGTCTCAGGGTCCACACTCGAAGTCGCCTCATCGAGAATGAGAACCTCGGGAGCCCGGTAGAGAGCCCTCGCGTAGGATACGAGCTGGCGTTCCCCCGCAGAAAGGCTCGCTCCCCTTTCCCCCACATGTGTACTTAGGCCCTCGGGAAATCGTTGGATAAAGCTTAAGATACCACATCCCGTGAGGGCAACTTCAAGCCTATTTTTTTCATAAGGCCTGCCAGCAAGTATATTATCCAGAACTGTCCCATTGAAAAGGTAAGGTTCCTGGGGTACCAGGATAACTTGCTCTCTCAACTTCTCTGCAGAGAGTGACCCGATGTCGATGCCCCTGTAAAGGATCTCACCCTTCTGAATATCGTAGAAGCGGAGCAACAGGTTGACTATCGTCGATTTAGGCACTCATGTGGGGCCAACTATAGGCACACTCTCTCCTCTCTCCACACCCCCGCCGTGATCCGCGCTGGTGTGTACGATCTGACCAGCAAGGCGGCCTACCTGGCGTTTTCCGAGCGCTGGGGTTTCCCGCCGCTGCCGACGCGGCCGCGGAATCCTCAAGAGAACGGCAAGCAGGAACGGAG
>CAYSOQ010000131.1:1190-4603 GCA_964432685.1 uncultured bacterium | reverse complement strand
AGACCACCGATACACGTGGAGTCTCCACATACATAGCGCTCTCCTCCTTTCTTATCCCTGCCTGGCGAGAGGGAAAGGGGTTAAAACCCGCGGCGAGGGGGAACCTTCCCGCCAATCTTTGCAAGGAGATTGCCCTGGAGTTCTTCGGAGAGGAAGCGTACAGGGAACGCTCGAAATTTTTCCGTGTGAACAGGGAGCATGATTTCCTGGAGCTTAACATTGTGCGGATCGTATCGGGCCTTGCGGGTTTCATCAGGAAATACCACGGGAGGTTCGTTCTCACGAAGAAGGGGAGGAAAATTGCGGATCAGGGAACTTACGGGGAAGCGTTTCCCCACATTTTTACCACTTTCACAAGGAAATACAACTGGGGGTACGCAGACGGGTATCCCCAGTTGGGAATCGTGCAGGATTCCTTCCTCTATACCCTCTATCTGTTAAAAAAATATGGGGAGGATTTCCAGCCGACACGTTATTACGAGGAGCTGTTCACAAGGTCATTTCTCCATGCGCTGAATGGGCTTGGCGATGATCCCCCTATGTCGAAGGAGGACCAGGTTCGGAACTGTTACACTGTAAGGGCAATCAGGCGGTTCGCTTGTTTTCTGGGGTTCGCCGAGGTAAAAGGAAATTCCCCCTGGTATAGTATCAGGGAGTTCGAGGTAAAGAAATCTCCACTCCTTGATGAGTTCGTCTGCTTCTCATCCCTTGGCGAGATTTGATGGAGATAAGGAGGTTATAGTGTGAACGAGGTAAAGTGGTCGAAATCAGAAAAAAAGATTGCCAGAGCAGCCTTTGACAAAGCCTTTGAGCGTGAATGTGCTGATCTTGCCGGTAAGATCCGTGAAAAGGCTGAAAAGATTAAAGAACCGGAGGGCATATGGGAGTTGCACGATTTACTGAGCAGAAAAAGGAAGGAAATTGACAGGAAATATGATTACCGCTATTCAGTTATCATTCTCGTGTTCGCACAGCTGATCAAAGAAGGCTGGTTGGATGTAGAGGATTTAGAAGGTCTGGGCAAGGACAAGATAGAAAAGATAACTGCTGTTTTGGGATTTTCAAAATCTTGATGGACGACGAGAAATATATCGAACAACCGAACATCGAATAAAGATCTTTCCCGGTCTCACTATTGGACCGACACTCTTTCCCAAACCCCGAAAAATGGATCAGGTCGCCCTCATAGTAAAGAGCCTTCCCAAAGGTCATCTTCCCATCATACCGGTAATCCTCGCCGAGGGAGGTGACCTGGAGGAAATCAAACAGGCAGGGATCAAAGGTTCCGAACATCAGGAGAGCCAAAATTCCGGAAAGTATTATAATTGGGAGTTGCAATAATGCATTGCATATTATACAATCTATACTATTGAGAATGGTTTGTAAGGAGGTTAGAGATGTCTTCGCAGCTCGTAGTGAGGATCGATTCTGAGTTGAAAGAGAAAATCAGCATGCTTGCTCGGTCTGAGGGGAGGAGCACGAGCGACCTGGTCAGGGATCTGCTCAAAGAATATTTGGAAGAGAGGGATATCGGAAAATATATAGACGGACTCTGGGAGAGGATCTGTTCGAAACTCACGGAAAAGGGTTTCGGCCTGAATGATATCGAGAGCGTTGTATCTGAAGTGAGGAAGCGGAGCTCTCGTTGAGGGTTGTCATCGATACGAACGTCTTCGTCTCCTCATTTTTCGGCGGGAATCCTAAAGAGATCATCGACCTTTGGAGGGATGGCAGGCTGGTCCTCTGCCTTTCGGGGTCCATTATCGATGAATATGTGAGAGTCCTCTCGCACATGGGTCTTGGCGAGGAAAAAGAGCTGTCTGAACTTCTCGCCCTCTTTTCAAAGAGTGTGAACATCCTCTTCACGGCGAAGCCAAAAAAGGTAAGAGCGGTGGAGAAAGACCCTTCTGACGATAAGTTCTTGGAATGTGCCCTGACTCTCGATGCAAAATATATAATTTCCGGAGACAAGGCCCTCCTTGACCTTGAAAGCTACGGTAAAGTCGAGATCGTAAATCCCAGAAGGTTTCTTGAAGTATGGGGAAGCCCCTGACTCTTGCCATTACCCCTCAGTGATAATTTTGTTATCAAAAATTGATGCAACGATAAGGCACGGGTTTTCCGGGTCTGCTTCCATTGAAACAGGAAAAAGGGGGGTCCTGCCTTCTGGCCTTTTACAAACGGTAAGGGGAAATATGTCAGGAAGCAGGCTTGCCTTGCCGAAGCCCGGAGGGAGAAGGCAGGGCCTGGACGCCAATAAATCCTTTTAATGATTTCCCGGAAATCCACGCCTGTTATCATGCCTCGTATAGTGCATAATCTGTATACCCTGAAGGGCCAGGTGTATACCATAAGGACATATCTTCCGCCGGATTTAAAGGCCAGCCATTCCTGAACCGTTCGGGCAGATCTGGGTTCGTGATATAAGGGCGCCCGAAGGCAATCATGTCGGCATGGCCTTCTCTTATCCTCTTTTCCGCTTCCTCCTGAGTGTAACCGCAATTGCCGATAATGGTTCCTTTGAAAACGGGCCTGAATTCCGCCAGGGTCATGGGTTCGCCTTTCTGGTGAAAACCAAAAGCCAGCCCGTCCATGATATGGAGATAACCAAGGTCGAGTTTCCCTATCTCGGCGGCTACGTACTGGAATAGTTCCCTGAAATCTTCACAGCCCATGTCGTTAAAGACCCCGTTTGGGGAGATACGTGCTCCAACCTGCGAAGGCGGCCAGACCGTAAGCACTGCCTCCAGGACCTCTTTGAAAAACCTGAACCGGTTCCCAAAGCTTCCGCCATACTGGTCATCTCGAAGATTTGTCGTTGAATCGAGGAACTGGTTGATAAGGTATCCGTTCGCGCCGTGGACTTCGACACCTGAAAAACCGGCGGCTTTTGCGTTTTCCGCAGCCTTTTTGTAGTCATTCACTACCTCTTTTATCTCATCAACAGTTAACGCCCGGGGGGTTTCATACTCTTTTTTCCCCAGAGGGGTGCGGATCTGATCACCGCCTAGCTTCACGGCCGAAGCGGAGACGGGGAGGTCGCCGTCGTGAAAATCGCTGTGAGAGGCCCTGCCGCAATGCCAGAGCTGGAGGAATATGGGGGTGCCAGTGGTTTTTAGTCTTTCCGTGACCTTTCGCCAGCCTTCCACCATCTCATCCGTGTAGATACCCGGCGAGTCGATCCAGCCGTTGCCCTGCTTTGAGACCACCGTCGCTTCGGTAATCAGCAGCCCCGCAGAGGATCGCTGGGAATAATATTTGGCCATCACATCATTTGGCACACGGCTCTCCCCGGCACGTCCTCTTGTCATTGGTGCCATGGCAATACGGTTTTTAAGTCTATATCCTCCCAGGGACATCGGTTCAAACAGAGATTCCTTTTTCATCCTCGTTCCTCCAGAAAATAAAAGTAT
>CAYSOQ010000131.1:0-1090 GCA_964432685.1 uncultured bacterium | reverse complement strand
TAAAGATCTCACTTTTGATAAGATAGTTTCACATGACACGTTAAATGGGAAAACCAGAACTTTCGTGGCAGCCACGTTTCAGGGAAGGAGGCAAATATGGAGATAAATGGAGAAGAAAGCTTCGGGAGATACTTCGAGGAGTTCGAGGCGGGAACTGTATTCAAACATTTCCCCGGAAGGACTGTAACGGAATTCGAAGATACCCTCTTCACGCTCCTCACCATGAATCAACATCCCCTCCATCTCGACGAACACTATGCGAGCAAGACCGAGTGGGGGCAGCGTCTTGTGACCGGGTACCTCTCTTTTTGCCTGGTCTACGGGATGACGGTGAGTGATCTGAGCGGAAAGACCGTCGCGAATCTTGGAATCGACAAGGTCCGGTTCAAAAAGCCAGTGTTCCACGGTGATTCTCTCTATGCCGAAAGCGTGGTACTCAGTACCCGGGAATCGAAGAGCAGGCCGGAGATGGGGATCGTTAGCGTTGAGACGAAAGGCCTGAACCAGAAAGGAGAAGTAGTGCTTACATTTGAGCGCACATTCCTGGTGCCCAAAAGAAGCAGATAATAAGAGAACGGGGTCAGTTCCCATATCCTCAGGTTTTCTCACATGTTCGGGCAATAATCTAAGAAAATGGGAACTGACCCCCTTACCACCAGGTGTTTTTAAATCGGTTTATCCAGGAACAGGGCGACACGGACCGCTTCGGTCATATCACGGTTTTCCATACCAAACATGAAGTATAGAAAGTCGAGCATTATCCGGACTTTGCCGGAGCCTGTATCGTGCATCTTCAAAAATGTGGTATTCCCCTGTTTGCCATCCCGGTTCGTGTGAAGGAAAAGGACCTGCCCGTACCTGTTTCTAAGATCCCGGTAAAGGCTTCCGAGTTTCGGGCTCGTCACCGCGTCCACGTAGGTCTTTCCCTCTTTACGAAGTGGAGTGTAGAGTTTATTTACTGCCGGAACGGAGCGTATCACTTCACCTACAGACCAGTCCGCGAAACGACTGTCCCGGCGGATCTCACACAACTCCTCGTCTTCCAGGCAGTAAGCCCAGAAGGACACGTTTCCCAGCAACTCCGAGACCC
>CAYSOQ010000130.1:0-4605 GCA_964432685.1 uncultured bacterium | reverse complement strand
GTCATCGGTTCTACCTTTGACCGGGTAGACTTCCCCAATCCCTCAGACTATCCGCTGTTCACTGAGTTCGTTATGGGTGTCCTCCGTAACCGCCTCCTCATCGACACGATCCTGGAAAAACAGGTGAAGAAGCCTCTTGGAAGGAGTGATCCCTTCACGGTTAATGCGCTCAGAGTAGGAGTTTATCAACTTCTCTTTCTGTCGAGGGTTCCAGATCACGCTGCGGTTAACGAGACGGTGGCTTCTGTGAAGGGGAGGGGGTCCCTGCCATTCGTGAACGCTGTATTGAGAAACATTCAAAGGAAGTATTCAGGAGATTCCCTCGAGACTGTACGTGGGAGAGAGGGACTCTCCGTGGGTTACTCTGTTCCACACTGGTTGGTTGAAGAACTGGGAAGATATATCCCCCCCGAGAGGATGGAGTCAGTTCTATCATGTCTGTCAGGGAAACCCCCTCTCCATGTGCGGGTCAATGAACTCGCGTGGGAAAAGGAGGAGGTTCTCGCATCTCTCGATGAGGAGGGTGTGGAATACCGGGACCACCCGGTCGTGGAAGGATGCATAACTTTGAAGGGAGGGCCTCCCCTCTCCAGGATGAGGGCTTTCCATGAGGGGATGGTGACTCCTCAGGACGCGGGTTCACTCTCCGTGGCGAAGGCTGTCGCGGAGATATTGATAAAGGAGAAAGGGAATGTTGGAAGGATACTCGACACATGTGCCGCCCCGGGGGTGAAGACATCATACCTTCGGCAGGCTCTCCCCTCCTGGGATATAGTTGCGGCGGACGTGTCCGGGAAGAGGCTGCTCGACTTGAGAGGGAACTTCAGGCGCTTGAAGGCCACGGGTGTGGAGATACGGCAGGTCGATTTCATAGGGGAGGTTCCGGGTGAGTTGATGGACAGCTTTGATGCTGTCTTCATCGATGCCCCCTGTTCAGGACTTGGGGTGATGAGGAGGAACCCCGAGGTTAAATGGAGGGTGAAACGAGGGGAGGTCGAAAGGTTTGCCAGAAAGGCGGGTAAAATTGTGGAGAGGGGGATATCGTGCCTGAAGAGAGGGGGGATCTGTTTCTACGCCACCTGTACCTTCACGGAAACGGAAAACCAGGCCGTTATCGAGGAGGTTTCTGGTACAATAGGGTGCCACGTACGTCCCATTGAGGAAATTCTCCCGGGGCTTCCCGGGGAACTCTACTGGAGGGAGTATCTCGTGACCCCTCCAGACGTACTGTGTAGTGACTTTTTCTTTATAGCCGCGCTCACGCGGGAGTGAGGGATCATGTCGGAAGAAATACTCATTGCCCCATCACTTCTATCAGCCGATTTCACCAGGCTTGGAGCAGAAGTGATGGCTTTGGAATCGGCGGGAGCAGATCTGCTCCACGTAGATGTCATGGATGGACGTTTTGTGCCGAACATTACTGTGGGTCCACCGGTAGTGAAAGCACTCCGTGGTGTTACTAAGCTTCCCCTTGACGTCCACCTCATGATAGTCGAGCCTGAGAAATACATTGAAGATTTCGCAGCAGCAGGTGCGGATATTATCACCGTCCATGTTGAAGCGACATGCCACCTCGATAGGGCACTCGGAAGAATCAGGGAACTGGGAAAGCAGGCGGGTGTTTCACTGAATCCCCACACTTCCCTGTCGGATATCGAGTGGGTACTCGAAAAGGCTGACATGGTTCTCATCATGACAGTAAATCCAGGGTTCGGAGGGCAGGATTTTATTCCTGGGATGCTTGATAAAATCAAGGCTCTGCACCGACTCATTACCAGTCGGGGTGCCGACGTTGACATCGAAGTGGATGGTGGGATAAAAGTAGACAATATTGCGGATGTAGTGAAGGCAGGAGCCAGGGTAATTGTTTCCGGATCAGGGATATTCGGTACATCCGATTACCGGGAGACCATTCATTCGATGCGGAAACGGGTTCAACCCCTGGTCTGAGAGTCAGGGAAAGAGGAAAACGGGATGTGGCTCAGTCTGGTAGAGCACCTGGTTCGGGACCAGGGGGTCGCTGGTTCAAATCCAGTCATCCCGACCATGTTAGAGACAGCCCGCTCCTGCGGGCTTTTTTCATATGAGGAATATGGAGAAGAGGCATAGGGGCCTGATTAAATCAGCCAGGAGATTGGAGGAACCGGGTCATGTGGGATAGATTCAATGTAGAAATGCTTCCCGGGGAAGAGTGCATCATAGAGGCCAAACCAGTCAGGAGCATCTATGCAAGGAAGGGCTGGGCCATGTCGCTCCTTGGTGTCCCTCTCCTCATTGCCGCATCCCTGCTGGAGTATCTAGCTTCTACCGTCCCTCTCCCCTTCGGGGTACCCGGAACCCTCAGGCTGCTCATCCTCCTGTGCGGCGTGCCTTTTGTCCTGCTTGGGCTCTTTTTTTCGGTTGGCCACTATATCCTCTACTATCTGGAAGGGAAGAGTGTCCGTTACATGGTGACGAACCGGCGGATTATTATCCGCAGGGGGAGAGTACTTCACAAGCATTTCGAAATATTCCTTGATAGGATCGCCGGCATAGATGTAGTTGAATACGGTGGCCCCCAGAGGGCGGGGACCATCCATTTCCTTGCTTCCCGAATTGCCTCTGTTCCGTTCTATATGCGGAAGTTCCCAACGGAGAAGTTCAGGGGAGAAGTAAAGTACGCTATCGAAGCTGTCCCCCGTGTGGAGGAGGTGAGGCACAAGATAGAGAACGCCATGGGAGCACTTTCTAAAGGTTGAATTCTTCCGCTCTAACTCCGATATCTCGGCCCCCATTGGCCTCTCAGTCCTGTGGTAAACTAATATGAATCAAGGAAAGGGAGGGAGAAATGGCAAAGTACAGGTGCATTCTCTGCGATTACGTGTATGACCCGGAGGAAGGTGACCCGGATAATGGAGTTCCTGCGGGGACATCATTTGAAGACCTCCCATCAGAATGGGTGTGCCCCCTTTGCGGTGCCACGACGGATGAGTTTGAAAAGGTAGAGTAGGTCCCTCGAAAAACGAAAAACCAGATCAGGGAGGTAGATCTCATGGGCTCTATTCAGGTAAAGGAGGGAGTTTTCTGGGTAGGCGTGCACGACTCCGAACTCGCAGTCTTTGACATCGTGATACCCACAGACTACGGGACGACATACAATTCGTACCTGGTCAAGGGTGATGAGAAGGTGGGTTTGATAGATTGCGTGAAGCGCCCATTCCACGCGGAATGGCTGGGGAAGATCAGAGAACATATCCCACCGGAGAAACTTGACTTTGTGGTGATAAACCATTCAGAGCCGGACCACTCGGGAGCCATCGTCGATCTCCTGGAGGTAAACCCCCGGATCAAGGTGTATCTGTCGAAAGCTGCGAAGGGGTTTGTTGACAACATCGTCAACAGGGAGTACGACTGCCAGGTGGTTGAGGATGGTGAGGAAGTTGACATGGGGGGAAAGAAACTGAAATTCATACTTGCTCCCTTCCTCCACTGGCCCGATACGATCTTCACATATGATGAATCAGACAAGGTCCTTTTTCCATGCGACGCCTTCGGTGCCCATTACTGTAGCGACAAGTTGTTCAACGACGAACTGAATGAGGAGGAACGAGAGTCTTCCTTGAAAGCGTTCAAGTATTATTACAACACCATAATGCGCCCATACAAGGATTACATTTTGAAAGCCTACGAGAAGATCAAGGATGAGGAGATCGACATCATCGCGCCATCCCACGGTCCTATCCTGAGGGACGACCTGTGGAGCTACGTGGAGTGGTACCGGGAGCGGGCGTCAATTCTCGAACGTAAAGGGGGAGAGAAACGGGTGGCCGTAATCTACGCATCCGCTTATGGAAACACAGCAGCAATGGCTAAGAAGGTGGCAGAGGGAGTAAAAAGTTTGGGGCTGAAAGTTAGCCTCATGAACACCATTGATGTGCCTATGAACGAGATCATCGACGAGATCGAGGTCGCCGACGGGATTCTATTCGGAACGTCCACACTGAATTCAACGGTACCGAAACCGATCCTGAACATTATCTCGAACATGGTGGTACTCAACGTTAGGGGAAAATTCTTCGCAGTGTTCGGATCGTACGGTTGGAGCGGCGAGGCAATCAAGATGGTGCAGGATATCCTTACCACCATGCGGCTGAAACTGGGGGCGGACCCTGTGCGTGTGCGGCTCACTCCCTCGGAAGATGACCTTGAACTGTGCATTAACCTCGGTGAGGAGTTCGGGAAAAAGATACTGGAAACTTAATTTAACAATCTGGGGTCAGGGACAGTCCGACCAAAGCTGACAATTCCGAATTCAGAATTCTGAATTCCGAGGAAAACCAAAAATAGTTCAAAGTTCAAAGGAACAACCTGAACACGTTTCATCACAAGCCCTTTTTTTGATTTTCATGAAACATGTTTTACTGAAACATCAGTTGTTTGAAACATTTTTTTGTTGAAACCGGCAGTTAGGCAGTTGGTTTGTCTCTGAACACTGATCCCGGAACTCTGAACTGGTCTGATTGCAATTCCTAATTCCTGGTTCCTAATTACTAAGTAAATTCGAAATTCTAAGCACGTGTATTAACCCCCTATTAACTGGACAAAGAAACGCTTTTTAAGCCCCCG
>CAYSOQ010000129.1:0-4625 GCA_964432685.1 uncultured bacterium | reverse complement strand
GGGCTCCGGGGGGTTCCCCTCTTCGGTTTGATTCTTTTTATTTTCTTGAGCGAGCCTGCACTCAGATCGGTGAAAAAAATCGAAACCCTGGACGAGGCATCGGTTGTAGGTATCACGGGGGAACTCATTGAAATATTCCTTTCAGGTATCGTGAACAAAGCCTGATTGCCAGATAATCGTTCGTTTAACCAATTTTCCACCATCATCATGGCAATAATATCCAGGAGAGAATCTTGAGGAGTGTGGTCCAGAGGGTGCTTTCCGCCTCTGTTATGGTGGGAGGTGAGGAAGTCGCAGGAATCGGTCGGGGGTTACTCGTCTTCCTTGCTGTGGGAAGGGGGGATTCCAGGAAAGATGCTGAGTACATGGCTAGAAAGCTGAACGGGTTGAGGGTTTTCCCATGTGAAAATGGGACCCGGGAAAGTGATCGATCCCTCGGGCAGGTTGAGGGGGAGTTACTGGTTGTCCCTCAGTTCACCCTGATGGGAGACTTACGAAAGGGTAACAGGCCTTCATTTGGGGTGGCTGAAGCCCCGGACGGTGCGGTGCATCTTATCGATGACGTGGTTGGACAGCTCATAGAATATGGAAACAGGGTGAGGACGGGTTCCTTTCGGGAACATATGATCGTAACCATAGTGAATGACGGACCATATACGGTGCTGCTCGATTCTAAAAAAGTTTTCTAAGGGGGCGCAAATGAAGTTCCAGGTTGTCGCTAAGGATCTGAAGGATGTTACAGCGGATATTCTCGTGGTGAACCTTTTCGAGGGAGTGAAGAAACCAAAAGGCGCTACCGGTCGTGCGGATCAATTGCTAAGCGGTGCCATTTCTCGTGCCATCGGGAGAGGGGAAATCTCTGGAAAATTTGGGGAGGCCATGATGTTCCAATCATCCGGGGTGACAGCATCTGAGAGGATCATGGTAATCGGCCTGGGCAGGAAGGAGGATCTCACCCTTGACCGGATAAGGCAACTCTCACTCCCCCCGGTGAAAGCAGGGAGGAACTTGAAAGCCAGGAAGATAGCTACGGTGCTCCACGGTACTGGAGCTTCCGGGATAGATATCGCCGCGGCAGCGAAGTTCCTTGTCATGGGATACTTCCTCTCCGACTACAGATATGACCGCTTCAGGGAAGAGAAAACCCATGAAATCAATATGGTGATCATCGTAGAGAAGGAAAAGGAGCGCGCTTACGAAATCAAGAAGGGAGTTCTCCTGGGGAAGGGGATCGCTTCAGGGGTCAACTTTGCCCGGGACCTTGTCAACACTCCTCCAATGTATCTCAGGCCTTCTGACCTGGGGGGGGAGGCAGGGAAATTGAAGGGGGATAGGGTATCTGTTCGTGTTTTCAATGAAAAAGAGATTTTGAAGTTGAAGATGGGGGGGCTCTATGCCGTTGGAATGGGTTCTTCATCTCCACCGAGACTGATTGTCGCACGGTACGGGGGAGGGAAAAGAGGGGAAAAGCCCGTCGCTGTAGTGGGAAAGGGGATCACCTTCGACACGGGAGGGATTTCACTGAAAAAGTGGGAGGGCATGGACAGGATGAAGTACGATATGGCAGGTGCCGCGGCGGTATTGGGGGTAATAAAGGCTGTATCGCTTCTGGGGGTGAGAAGAAACATTGTGGCGGTTGTTCCCGTGGCGGAGAACATGCCCTCTGGATCTGCCTACCGGCCAGGTGACGTTATCCAAACCATGGCAGGTAAAACGGTTGAAGTTCTCTCTACAGATGCGGAAGGGCGGCTCGTCCTTGCAGATGCGATCTGGTACGCGAAGAAGAAAATTGGGGCATCCATCATTTTGGATGTTGCCACCCTCACTGGCGCATGTGTAGTTGCCCTGGGGGGGCTGGCAATGGGGATGATGGGGAACAAACGAGAAGCCATAGATCAAATTCTCAAGGCATCGATTGAGAGCGGTGAGCGAGCCTGGGAACTCCCCCTATACGAGGAGTATGGGGAGCAGATTAAGAGTCAGATTGCAGATATCAAGAATATTGGAGGGCATGAGGCTGGCGCGATTACCGCCGGATATTTCTTGAAGCATTTTGCAGGGGAAACTCCCTGGGTACACTTCGATATTGCGGGTGTCGCCTGGACGGAGAAGGAAAGGCTTGGATTCCTCCCGGGTGCGACGGGAGCGGGAGTCCGCCTCATCACAGAAGCCCTGCTGGGAGGCTTGTGAAGAGGCCTGGGGTCCCTTCATCACTGGTTGCCGGTTATGAGTTTTACTTCCTTTACGGACCTTCTTCCTTCGAAGATGTTTCCCCTGGGTCCTTTCAAGGAATCCATTAATCGTCCGAGGTCTTCGGCCACATCGATATCGAAGAGCAGATCTATCAGGGCCCATCTCTTTCCCAAAATCTCCGCTGCACCTAAGGTATCATGGAGAACCGTCTGGGTTGACCAGGATACACCTTTGAAAAGGGAAGGAGTGTACTCCTTCATACCGAGGAGATAGTAGCCTCCATCAACGCATGGGCCAATCACGATGTCGGTGCTTTCTAGAATTCTGGCTGCATTTTCTATTGTGGCTCCCGTCAGGAGGGGAATATCCGTTCCTATGATGATGGCGGGCTTCCCTGAGGTTTCCATGACAGTATGGAAGGCGTCCCTCATTTTCAAACCCAGGTCTCCCTCGCTCTGTGGGATGATAGTGATCGGTGACTTGGCAAAGCGCTCGAAATAACTAGAATGAGGGGGAGCGTAAAAGATGAATTTCCCCTTGACCTTCAAAGATAGGAGGATATCCACCGTATCCAAAAGCATCGCTTCGTATAACCTGGTTGCTTCGGATGGGAGGATAGAAGGGGATAGGCGGGTCTTCACTTTGCCTGGAACAGGCTCCTTGGCCATGATGATTACTGAGTAGTCCACTCCAGTGTCCCCCGGAGAATGAAATACTAATAGAAGTATGAAAATTATACGAAAGTGGAAGATAGTTGAGGAAGAAAATGTTGCATTTCTTTCACACCTCTTCCGTTCCAAATTCATATTGATTTTACCAGTGAGTTAATTTACCATGAGAAACCTTGATACTGCCGGGGGTATTGACATGACCAAGAAACAGTTGAAAATAGGGCTCCCAAAAGGGTCTCTTCAGGAGTCTACGATTAAAATATTCAAAAAGGCGGGGTTCAATATTACCGTGGGGCCCAGGTCATATATCCCCGCCATTGATGATCCCGAAATTTCTGGACTCCTCATTCGGGCTCAGGAAATGGCGAGGTATGTTCAGGATGGGATCCTCGATGTTGGGCTCACCGGGCGTGATTGGGTTCTCGAGCAGGGGGCAAGGGTGAAGGAGATATGTGAACTCAACTATGCGAAGGGTGGACTCCGCCCCGTAAAATGGGTCGTCGCAGTGCCGGAGGCTTCTAAAATACGATCGGTGAAAGACCTGGAAGGGAAGAGGATTGCTACGGAACTTGTCAATTTCACCAGGAGGTATTTGAAGAAGAGGGGCATCAAGGCCCTGGTGGAGTTTTCATGGGGAGCTACGGAGGTGAAGGCCCCAAAACTTGCAGACGCTATCGTTGAACTCACCGAGACGGGGACTACTCTTAAGGCGAACAAACTCAGAATTGTCGAGACCATACTGGAGTCGAAGACAGTGTTGATTGGGAACAGGCAATCCTTGAAAGATCCATGGGTGAAAGAAAAAGTTGATAAAATATCCCTTCTCCTTTCTGGAGCACTAAATGCGGAAGAGAATGTAGGGTTGAAGATGAATGTGAAGAGAAGGGATTTGGATGAGATTCTAAGTGTTCTACCCGCCCTGCAGAACCCTACAGTGTCCGCCCACACGGATGAAAAATGGGTCAGCCTGGAAGTGATCGTGGACGACAGGAAGGTGAGGGAGTTGATCCCTGACCTGGTCGGCAAGGGGGCAAGGGGGATCGTTGAGTATCCTCTCAACAAGGTAATTTTTTGATTCCTTCGCGGGATAAGGTTAAAAAACTCCTTGAAAAGCTCTACGATACCTATGGTTGTACCTACCTGGATACTGACCCTGTCTCCTTTCCCCACAAGTACAGGGATAGAGAGGACCAGGAATTGGCGGGTCTCTTCGGAGCTCTACTCGCCTTCGGACAGGTATCCCATATCAAAAAGAGCGTTGGAGACCTCCTTGAGAGGATGGGGAAATCTCCATACGAGTTCGTAATCTCATGGGATAATTCGAAATCTCACCTGCTGGGTGGTTTCCAACACAGGTTCGTTAAGGAAGATGGGATAATTGCTCTCGTTGCTTCACTCTCGCGGTATCTGAGAAGGAACGGTTCACTCAAGGAAGGGTTCCACCGGGGTTACATTCACGGGAACCTTCCTGATTCCCTGTCCAGGTTTGTAGATGAACTGGAATCTCTAGCGCCTTCAGGCGGGAGGTCCTTAAAATTCCTTCTCCCCCATCCTAAGAGGCGTAGTGCATGCAAGAGACTGTTTTTATTCCTGCGGTGGATGATAAGAAGGGAAGGAGACATTGACCTGGGAATTTTCGATTATGCCGATCCGGCAGACCTCATTATACCCCTCGATACCCACATATCGAGGATCTCATGGATGATCGGCCTGACTCGGAGGAAAAGCATCTCCCTTCCCGTTGCCATGGAGATTCAATGA
>CAYSOQ010000128.1:0-4634 GCA_964432685.1 uncultured bacterium | reverse complement strand
CCCGAAATTTTTTCTAATGACCCTAATGCCTTTTGAAACTTTCTCCGCTCCTCATCTACAGAGCTCTCGTGCTCTTCCCTCTTCTTTTTCGCAGCCTCTATGGCCCCCACGGTGGAACGGAGGGTCTCTTCCATCCTAACCTTTAGAGTAGAAGTAAATTTTCGAAATGTCTGATCCAGATTCTGGAGGGTTACCCACCTTAGATTTTCCACGTTATGAAGGACGAGGCCGTCGATATGTTTCATCATCCTGTTTTTCACCCTAGCCTTCCTGAGACCACTCCCGAGGAACCTGTCCACCGAACCCTCCGGGACGAATGAAAGGCTGGAACTCCATTTGTGAGTGATCCAGTAAGGCTCCCTGGTGACAACCAGTTTTGATGCTCCATCAAGGGTTTGATAGGGGATATCAAAGAGTTCTGCCGCCGTCTTCCTTATCACATCGATGAGTTCATCAGCCCTCTTCTCATGGGGTTCAAGGACTTTGGTGATCCTCTTGTCGATGTGCCTCGACATTTCCCCCAGAAGTCGCTCAAAAAAACCGGGTATAGAGGCTGCAATATCCTCTCTAATATTTTTCTCCAGGTTCCCACCCCCATCGGCTTCTTCCAGAGATTTTTCAACCACCTCTAATAGATACTCCCTGCCTCTCCCCCGTAGATCCTCAGCCTGGGCCTCCAGGTATTCCACTGTGCGCTTCCTGTCCCCTTTAAGTAAATCGTCGAAGATTTCTTTCTGCCTGCCTATCTCCTCCATTTTCCCACTGAAAAGGGAGATTCTCTCCTCGAGGTCCTCGATGGGAAGAGAGAAGGATTTCAGTACCAGGCGGACCCTCATTAGGGCATCAACAAATATATCTGATACTTTCTTTGATATCGCCTCGGCCAGGGCCCGTGATTTTTCCTTTGCGAGAAAATCGATAAGGAACGTTTCCACCTCACCCACCTGGCTCTTTTCCCAGCGGGCGGAATCCCTGTTTTCTCTCGCGAGCAGGCCCTCCTTTGCGGAAGTCATGAAGACCGTTACGTCTTCGTGGAATCCCGCCTGAGAGACAAGAACCGATTTGAAGAACCCCTCTACCTCCTCTTTCTCCCCCTCCGCCAGGTAATCGATCTTGTTGAGGACGAAGAAGAGGCGGGGCACTTTGCTCTTCACTTCCTTGAGGAATTCCACTTCCACTTCTGTGACGGGAGGATCCGCTGAGACCATGAAGAGTGCTGCATCGCACTCGGCAAGAAAGTTGAGGGTCACCTCAGTGTTATGTTTGTAGGTGGACCCGATCCCGGGCGTATCGATAAGGACAACCCCTTTCCCGAGGAAGGGAGAATCCAGGTACACATCTACGTGGGCAACGTTTAATAAATTTTTTGGATTTTTACCCTCCGTGACATACTCATCCAGAATAGAGATGATTTCTTCGGTAGAGAAGGAAGAGTGTTCTTCTTCGGTACCGCCGATAAAAGTGACTTTCACTTTTCTTTCATTCGACGGGCGGATGAAGGTAGGAACTGCAGTGAGGGGAACTACCGATGAGGGAAGGATGGCCTCCCCAAGGAGAGCGTTCAAAAAAGTGCTCTTTCCCCGTTTGAACTGTCCGAGAACGGCAAGGTGGAACCTCTCCTCCATGAGGCGTTCCATGAGAGAGTGGAGAGATCTGCGGTATGAACGGAAGTCTTCCCCGCATCCCGCGAGGGTCTTTTCCCCTTCCATGATGGCTCTTTTGAGCTTCTCCGGAGTCATGGCATCACTTCTTTTCCATCCGGTTCCCTTCATTGAGTATCTCCCGCTATTTACCTGCCCGAACCTTCTCTGTCAAGAGGCGAATCTGGACCGAAGAATATTCTTATCATTCTCTCAACCCATTTTTCCAGGTCGGGGACGAGGGCTTCATCTGGAGGACGGGGGAACCAGTGCTGGCATCCTCCACACAGCATCCACATTTCGTTTGGAGGACCCTTCTCTTCCAACCCGTAGAACCATCTACATGTAAATCCTGTCCTGAACTCTTTTTCCGTCCTGATTCTTAAGGGGACCAGGTAGAGGCAGGGTTTCATTTTCCTTTCGAGCGACCCGGGGATGGGACAACCCCCGCAGGCCTCGTTAAGAAGATCCTCTTCTCCCCATCCTGATAATAGAAGCTCTTGCCCCGCCGCAAGGCAATAGATGACGTACCCATTCTCCCCCGAAACGACTTTTCTCAAAGAGCAGGGGGTATGGGGACTCTTCGCTTTCTTTGGCTCTTTCTCTCTTCCCATAAAAAAACCCCTGGAATCTAAATAGATTTCAGGAGTTATTAGCTCTAAAAGAGCGGTTCCGGCGAACTCCATCACCTTATGTTGATAGTTACTTATTTTACGGTCACTACCTTTTCAAATCAAGGGAAAACGGTTCTCCCCTTTTGGCGATGGGCGCCCGGTTTAGAATGATACCGTAATAGTAGCCCCATAGAAGGTCGCTTTATCGTTTACACCAACGGCTCTCTGTGCATCTTCAAGGTCACTATCGAGCAAAGTGGAATAGGAAATGAAGGGGGACAGAGAGAGGTAGTCGTCAACAGGGATGGAAAGCCCTATCGTGAGGAGAAGATCCACGAATCCCCCGCTGTCAACGGAATAATAAAATTCGTTCCAGTTGCTCGATGCAAAGCCTGTCCCGGCAGAAAAATCCAGGGAAGGAATAATTCCTAGAATTTTTCCAAGCCCGAAGCTGTGGGAGAGAGAGAGATTCCCATACACGCCTCCTGCTTCATCTGTATCCCAGTAAAGGGTGAGGGAGGGTGACAGAAAAAAATCGTACCCAACGGTTCCAAGGATCTCCGTAGTCCCCTCGCTTCCCGTGTTGGGAAAGGTGTACTGGATCACACCCAGGCCGAAGCTGAACTTCTTCACGTTGAAAGAATAGTCCAGTGTGTAATCGAATTCGGTGATCTCGCTCGCCCCTGATGCCCCCTTGTCAGTCAGGTCGTCATTGGCCCAGATGTTGAGGCTGAAGCCCTTGTGGCTCAACGTAGCTGAGGGCTGCAGGACAGGGTCATCGGTGAGAATCAACCCCCTCCACACATACTTGGTCGCGAAAGTTAGATCTCCGCTAACCGTTGGCTTTTCCCCGGCAGTAGCCCCTGTGGTCAGGGCTGCCACCAGGGCAACTACAGTGAAAAATTTAATATTATTTCTCAGGTGAAAGATTCTTTTCATGGCCTATTCCTCCTTTCTCGGCATATTTTCTTTTAATTTGCCTTTTTCCATACCCATATCAAAATCACTGGGAGATCCGTATGGCGCGCCGCCTCCGATATGAACTGTGGCGAATTCGGGATAGGCATTCGCACCATGCTCACCATAGTCGAGGCCCGCATATTCCTCTTCCTCTGACACCCTCAACCCCAGGGTTATCTTCAAGAGACCAAAAAGGATGAAAGACGAGAGGATCGTCCATCCAAAGGCTGTTCCGATTCCCAGAAGCTGCACCATAATAGTCTTAGTTGAGAACCCGGCCACGTCGAAAAGGCCAGCCGCCAGCGTTCCCCAGGCTCCACACACACCGTGGACAGATACCGCTCCCACCGGGTCATCGATCCTTATCCTGTCGAAAAAGCCCACCGCGAAGACCACTACGACTCCCGCGATGAGCCCGATTATGAGGGAACTCACCGGTGTCACATTTGCGCAGCCGGCAGTGATGGCCACGAGCCCAGCGAGTGTTCCATTAAGGGTCATCCCGATATCAGCCTTTTTAAATAGCATCCAGGTGATCAACATTGCACCGATCGCACCTGTGGCACCTGACAGGGCCGTATTCACAGCGATCATGGCGATGGATGAATCTCCCGTAGTAGTACTTCCAGGGTTGAATCCGAACCAGCCGAAGAAGAGAATGAAGACTCCAAGTGCCGCGAGAGGGATGGAGTGCCCGGGGATTGCCCTCGGCTTTCCTTTTTTATCATACTTCCCCTTCCTTGGGCCGAGCATCCAGGCACCAACGAGTGCCGCCCATCCGCCCACGGAATGAACAACCGTGGAGCCTGCAAAGTCGATGAAACCCAGGCGTTCCAGAAACCCGCTCCCCTTGTAAAGGCTTCCCCAGGCGAAAGAACCGAACACGGGGTAAATCACCGCGGAGATGAAAAAACTGAATATCAGATAGGTACTGAACTTCGTCCGTTCAGCCATGGCTCCCGAGACTATGGTAGCCGCAGTCGCACAGAAGACAGCCTGGAACATGAAAAAGGCATAGATCCACGGGTCCCCCTCCTTTATGAAGGCCGAGAGAAACCAGCCTTCCTTCCCCAGCCCCGCCTTCGTTGCCGCCGGGCCGAACATGATGGCGAAACCTACGAGGAAAAATGCAACAGACCCCACGGAGAAATCCATCAAGTTCTTCATGATGATGTTGCAGGCATTCTTCGCCCTCGTAAAGCCAGCTTCCACAAGCGCAAATCCCGCTTGCATGAAAAAAACGAGAAATGCAGCCACCAGGGTCCACACGAAGTTGAGGTTCGTCTGAACCGTCTCTGGTGTGATCTTCTCCGCCCCGAGGGTTCCTTTTACGGAGAGAAGGAAGACCATTACTATTGGTACCCAACAGACAAGTAACTTTCTGTTCCTTCTGTTTTTTATAACCATCTCCTCTTCCTCC
>CAYSOQ010000127.1:0-4644 GCA_964432685.1 uncultured bacterium | reverse complement strand
CTCCCAGCCGTGTCGCAACGGGAGGGACTTTTCTGTAAAGTTCCTTCATGGTGTCACCATGTAAGGGGTCTTCTCCCTCGTAAGAGATCATCATATGGCCTCCAGGAGGAATCAAAAGGGAAAGTACGCGAAAAATCGCTGACCCATCGGTTTTCTCCTCTAGAACAACTGTGACCGGGCCTTCAGGACCCTTCAGGAACTTCTGGGTCTCCCTGTAGTTTCCGTCGAACCATGGAAGGATTCCGTCCCTTCCCCCCACGCTGAAAATTCCTTCAATCACAGGAAGGTCTCCCCGGATTCCCCTGGAATCGGATAAAGAAAGCTTGATACCCCTCCACCCGCTCAAGCGGAGTTGCTTCACCTCCCCGAGGTGGAGAGTGAAATTTCCTATATGTTTTTTATCGAGAATATGGAACATGGCAAAAACCTCACAGGAGGCATGTTTTTTCTTTCAACTCCCGGTTCAGGACAGTCTGATTCTCCGAGTAATCGACGGGAGTTTCTACCAGGTGGATACCCTCCCTTTCCAGGCAACGTAAGAGAAGAGGTTCCAGGTCTTCCGTTTTATTTACTTTGTACCCCATTGCGCCGTAGCTCTTCGCATAGTCCACAAAATCAGGATTATTGAACTTGAGACCATAGTCTTTAAACCCCATACTCTCCTGTTTCCACTGGATCATTCCGTAGCCATTGTCGTTCAGGATGAGGATCACCATGTTGAGCCTCAACCTCACAGCTGTCTCGAGTTCCTGAGAATTCATCATGAAGCCCCCATCTCCGCAAACACATAGAACCTTTCTCTCAGGTTGAACGAGCTTTGCCGCAATAGCCGACGGGAGGCCCGCTCCCATACTGGCAAGGGCGTTATCCAGAAGAAGCGTGTTGGGAAGGCACGCCTTGAAGTTCCTGGCAAACCATATCTTGTACATGCCGTTATCTAGGGCAATGATCCCATCGGGGGGCATGGCTTTCTTCACGTCAGCGACAATCCTCTGGGGGATAGGAGGATAAGAACTGTTCTCAATTTTTTCCCCGAGGTGCACTTCGAGGTATTCTTTGATTTTCATGAAGTAAGAAAAATCCCAGTGGGCCTTGGTGTGTATCCTCTCCTTGATGTTCCAGAGAGCGTTGGCAATGTCACCCACCACTTCGAGCTGTGGGAAGTAGATGTCGCTCACCTGGGCAGACAGGAAATTCACGTGAATTACTTTTGTCCCGTTGCCCTCCATGATGAATGGAGGCTTCTCCACGATGTCGTGGCCTACGTTGATGATGAGATCCGCCCTGTTGATGGCACAATGAATGAAATCATTGTCAGAGAGTGCTGCAGTTCCCAGGAAGAGGGGATGGAGTTCATCGATGACCCCCTTTCCCATCTGGGTATTGAAGAAGGGAATCTTCGTCTTGTCCACCAGTTCTCCCAACATCTGAGAGATGGCTTTCCTGTTGGCCCCCGCTCCAACGAGAATGAGTGGGTGCTGCGCTTCCTCAATCATCTTCACTGCCCCTGAGATGGCCTTTTCTTCAGCAGCAGGCCTTCTCGCATATGAGACAGCAAGGGGCTTACGTTCCGTTTCCTCCGATGCTATATCCTCCGGGAGTTCCAGGTGGACTGCACCTGGCCTTTCCTCTTCCGCACGGCGGAAGGCTTCCCGAACAAGGGCAGGAATTGAATCGCCGCTCACGATCTGCTTGTTGTATTTCGTTACGGGGTTCATCATCTCGATGGTGTCTACAATCTGAAATTCTCCCTGCTTGCTGGACTTGATCGGTTTTTGCCCCGTGATCATGAGCATGGGCATCCCTCCAAGTTCCGCAAAGGCCGCCGCGGTGACGAAATTCGTAGCCCCGGGCCCCACAGTTGAGAGGCATACTCCCGCCTTCCCTGTGAGCCTCCCGTAAGTAGCAGCCATGAAGCCGGCCGCTTGCTCATGTCGGGTAACGATGAATTCTATGCTTGAATGTCTGAGTGATTCAAGAAGGTCCAGGTTTTCCTCACCTGGAACTCCGAATACTAATTTCACTCCCTCGTTCTCAAGTGCACGAACAAAAAGATCGGACGCTTTCATTAAGTTTTCTCCAATGGAAATTAATCTTTATCCATTATGATTATGGAAACCGCCTTTTGTTTCATCCCCTTCCAGATTTGCTGCACAGTTCCGGGGGAGAAATATATTTACTACTATAGTAGATAGGGGCCGGGGATAGAATATTTCCCATAATTCCCATGTATAAATGTTCCTCGAACCATCTTTTATCGTTAAGTTTCAAGCTAATATGCCGATATCAATGATTAGGGTGTGGAAACGCACTATTCGCACAGGTTGTGAAAAAAGTCGGACAGGGGATAGATGGATGAGAGAGGCAACCCCCTCCTTGACTCGGAAAGGGAATAAAAGAACCTGGTTTGGGTTACGTTCAGGAAAGTTGACTGTGACCCTCATCACCGCGTTTCTCCTGATTTCACTTATTCCCATGGGCACTGTGGGTCTTCTAAGTTACTGGAAAGCAAGAGATATCCGGTACAAAGAGGCCATGAAGTCCCTGTCCGTGGCTACGTCCCTTAAGACAGAATTTATTGAACACTACTTTGATGATGTTTCCATTCACTTAACTCTTCAATCTATGCTCAATTCCAACAAGCGGTTCCTTAACCTCGTGAAGAGGTCATTTGAGACGAGTGGAATGGACCTTCCCACCTTTGTCAAAAGCGATACATGGGAAATGGTAACCGAGTTTGACAGCAGGGACTTACGGGCCGATGCAATCGCCAACAACCTGGAGGACGTTATCTTCATCGATATTGAGGGGAATATTCTCTATACGACCCTGGGGGAACAGGATTTGGGAAAAAATGTGTTCAAGGGCCGTTTTCCCCAAACACTTATGGGAAAGGCGTGCGCAAAAGCCCTTGAAAAGGGAGACATGGTCTTCTCTGGAGTAGGGTACGACACTGAAGCGTATGGTGATTTTGCATCCTTCATGGTGACACCCATCAAGGGCGATGGGGGGAAAAATATAGGATTGATGGCGTTTCGCCTTCCTCTCGAAGAAATTAACAGGATCATGATGAATGGAACCGGACTGGGGGATACGGGGGAGACCTATCTGGTAGGGAAGGATCTTTTCATGAGATCGAATTCCAGGTTTATAGAAGAGACAACCATCAATTCAAGGAAAGTAGATACCCCGGTTGTACGGGAATGGATTGCAAACATTGAACATCCGTTGGATCTGACTGGGGAAAGAGAGGAAGGGGCAGGGCCCCTGAAAGAAGTTGGAATTTATCTAAACTACCGCGGCCAGAAAGTCATGGGAATGTTCCAGAATATTCGGGTCAGAGACGTTGATATGGCAGTAGTTGCGGAAATGGGTGTTGAAGAAGCCTTCGCATCGGCAAACAAACTAAGAGACATTATGATTACCATTTTCTTCCTGACAGCCATTTTCGTCGTACTGATTTCAATATTGATAGCAGGTCGAATCGTAAATCCCATCAGGATACTTTCGAGATGGGCAAAGAAGGTGGCAAGTGGGGATCTCACCCTGGAAGAGATAAAAACTCCCTCTAACGAGATAGGGGATCTGAACATTAGTTTTCGCGGTGTGGTCCACTCCTTCAAAGAAATGACAGAGGTCTGTGATGCTATTTCGAGGGGTAATTTCAGCAGGACCATCGAACTGAGGAGTGAAAGTGACATCCTCGGTGAATCCGTGGCAAGGATGAGCGAGAACCTGACCTCCGTAGTTAAGAAGGCGAACCTCATCGCTGCAGGGGAGTATTCAGCGGAGATCACTCCCCTATCAGGGGAAGATGAACTGGGAATCGCCCTGAACAGGATGACAGAAACCTTAAAAAGCGTCATCTCGGAGAATGAGCGGGAGAACTGGTTGAAGACAGGGAAGACGGGGCTGAACGATGTGATCCGGGGAAATGAAGACCTGTCATCACTCTGTGGCGAGGCAGTGAAGTTCCTCTCTGGATACCTCGGCTGTACTGTTGGCTCACTTTACGTAATGGACGGGGAGGGGACCCTAACTCTCGAGGGCGGTTACGCTTTTTCCGGAAGTGGCAGGGAAAAAACAAAATTCAAGCCTGGTGAAGGGCTTCCGGGACAGGTTGCACTTGATGGTGAAATTAAGGTCCTCGAGGACCTACCGGAAGGGCATATGGAGTTGAGTTCCGGCCTGGGGGATTGGAGACCCAGGGCTCTCCTCCTCGCTCCACTCAAATTAAATGAAATAGTGCTGGGGGTTGTTGAACTCGCTTCAATGAATAAGATTACCGACACACACAAGGAATTTATCTCTCTTGTAAGCGAGAGCCTCGCTATAAGCCTTAATTCCGTACAGGCACATGAAAAAATGAAACAGCTTTTAGAAGAGACCCAGAAACAGGCAAAGGAGTTAGAGTTACACAAGGAAGACCTGAGCCTGAAAAATCAGGAACTTAATGAACAGACGCGGTCGCTAAAATTATCGGAGGAACGCATGCAGGCCCAGCAGGAGGAGTTGCGCCAGATCAACGAGGAACTGGAAGAACAGACGAGGGCCCTGAGGGAGTCTGAAAATAATCTACACGCGAACAAGGATGAGTTACTTAAGGCTAAATCGACTCTCATGGAGAGAAGAGAGATTCCTCGC
>CAYSOQ010000126.1:0-4670 GCA_964432685.1 uncultured bacterium | reverse complement strand
CTGTTGATTCTGCCATTTTGTACGAGGGGGATTACGATAGGACGGGCTACCTTTCCCGACAATTCATTTTCCAAAACCTGGAAAAACGCGGACACCACAACCGGATCAAACTGTTTCCCAGACCAGAGATCGATCTCCCCTATCGCTCCCTCGAGATCCTTTCCATCCCTGTAGGGCCTGTTTGCAACCATGGCATCAAAGGAATCGGCCAGGGAGAGAATACGGGCACCGAGAGGGATCTCCTCGCCCGCCTTCCCAAAGGGGTAACCTGATCCGTCATACCATTCATGGTGGTAGAGTGCATACAGGGCAATCCCCGGGTCTGGAAATTTAACCTTGGACAGGATGCGGTGGCTCACCTTCGGATGTTCCATGACGTGATTCCTCTCCCTTTCTGTCAGGTCACCCACCTTCTTGAGCACTCCCCTCTCTGTGGCAATCTTTCCCACGTCATGAAGGATCCCCGCCATGTACACCGAATTTACATCCGGGCCTTTCATCCCGATCATCCTGGCTACTTCCCGGGAAATCTTCGCAACCCTCTCGGAATGGCCCCTCGTGTAAGGGTCCTTTGCATCAATGGCCGCGGCAAGGGCCATGATGGTTTGGAAATAGACAGACCTCAAGGATGAGACCAGTTTGAGGTTCTCGTGGACCTTCTCTGAAAGCCCCCTGTTTACATCTGTGATTTCTTCGACGATCTTCCTCGAGTGGATCTCCGCAGCCACGTAGTTTGACATTAACCCGAGAAGCTCTAAGTCTTTGCGGGAGGGGGCGGTACCATCAATTTTCCTTCCCAGGATTACGAGACCAACTAAATCTCTCCCCATCTTGATGGGCGAAACAAAGTCAATACCCCCATTAGACCCCACTACTTGCGTGAAAAATCCCCTCACCCTCTTGTTTATCCTGCCGTTTCGGGGTGTCAGGGGCTTTGTTCTTTTAACGAAATAGTCGTGAATCTGCGGATCCAGAAGGAGGTCACTTTCATGGATGGAGAACCCCATCGCCTGAAAGGTATCGATCTCCCCCCTGCTGAAAGTAACAAAGGCGCCTGCGGAAACTGCAAGGGCACCCATCATTGACCTGAGAGCATACTTGAGGGAACGATCAAGCCCCAGTTCTTTCGGTATCCCCCGTGTAAGGTCACCAAGAGCACTGATCCTGTACCCTTCCCGCCTGGCGATAATCCTGTTCTTTGCCATATCAGGCAACTGCGCTCATGGAGACGAGTGCATCCTCCTTCGTGTCGAAGATCCTCACGAGCCTGGAAACGCCTGTTATCTCAAAAAGTTCCCTTTGCACCGTTGTGAGATTTGTAAATGCAAGAACTCCACCGGAATCAACTACGCTCTTCACAATCCCGATCACGATGGATATTCCCACGCTGTTGATCATTCTAGTTCCAGAAAAATCCATGATGAATTTCAGTTCTCCCCCCTTTATCCTCTCCTGAACTGCTTCTTCGATTGTTTCTCCTAGAAGGCTGTTCAGGTACCCATCGATATACATGACCGACACATCTCCCCTCACTTCCGCTTCAAGGTCAAGTTTCCTCACTACCATTACCTCCCTCGTTTCTTTCCTTCTCCACCATGCCCGTATCCCCACCCTCCGGGGAGGCCTTCTCCCGGGGAGATTGATCCAGGTATTTCACCATCCGCACAGTCGTACCCCCGTCACCAGTGACTATATCTACATCATCGACCAATTCCTTGATAATCTTCAGTCCCCATCCCCGTTCCCTCCTGGCGTCCGAGATACCCCCAGGCGAACCCTGTGTTTTTAATCCCTTGCCTTCATCGGTGATAAATACCTCGAGCCGGTCTTCCCCGATGACGTAACGGAGTTTCACATTGCCTGCCTCCGCCCCGCTATGCTCGAAGGCATTGATACAGGCCTCGATGATGGCCATCTTGACCCGGTCTATCGTATCGCGGTCCACATCTCTGAAATACGCGATCTCTTCTGCGACTCGAGCGGCGATGACCTCGGAATCCTCCCTCATGGGGATCACCAGATCGAATTCGAGGGGGCCCTCTTCCTCCGGTTTCCCTTTCCTGGCTTCAGCTTCTCTCTTCACGACTTCCTCACTGCCCTCTTCCATGCCGAAGAGATTGAAGAGGATCTTGAGCTGCTTTACATGGGTTAAGAATATTCCGTTCTTGGAAGCGAAAGAGAGAGCAGACTCTTCAGCCTTGCCGTCGAAGAGAACCCACTTTACGAGCTGTTCCTTCGTCAAAGATTTTTCCAGGGAGAGGAGCCTGCACCTGTTCTCGAAATGTTCAACTCTCTTCCTGTCGAGGAAGGGGCCCGGGAACAGTTCGAGGGCCCAAATAACCAGGGCGGACTCCGAATATTCCCTGTTGCGAAATCCGAATGCAACCACGTCGAAGTCGACCCTGGGGAGTTTCCCACCCACCATGTAGCCGGTAGATACGCTGCTCATCCTCGGCAGGCGGTAGCGCATTTTCTCTTCCTCCACTCCTATGACTACTTCAAGGGGGCCCATGTCCCCGTACCGTTCACGGAAGGAGATAAAGTCTAAGATCGAGGAGGGAATTTCCTGGCAATCCCATTTCCTCAGCAGGGATTTTACAGAGGAAATTAGTTCCTCTTTCTTATCATCCGGCCGGGGAAACCGATCCTTAAGAAGTTTCATTTCCAGTATCTGTGAGATGACCTGATCGTTCGGTTTACGAAGAACAGCTCTTTCGTACGCCCAGAAGAGGAAATCCGAGAGAACAGGGTCACGTATGAACCTGATCACATCGTAATCACATTTCGCGATCCCCTTGAACTCGAGGGCTGAAAGGGTTTCCTCTCCCTCTTCCACGTCCCCACCGATCAGCCCAAGAGCGCCATCGTAGGTATCTATGGGGAACTCGTCTACGAGGACCCTCTTTAGAAAACGGATCCCCCCTGCAATCTGCTTCCGGCCGGAAAAACACGATTCGAAGAATTCCCGCCAGTAGTTGTTGAGTTTCCCCTCCACAACACTCAAGGCATATAGGCGCTCCACATCCCCCTCGTCTGCCGGTTCCTCCCCCCTGAAAACAAGGTCGTCCACGAATAACCTCTGGTAGACGGGAACGCCTCCTGAACGCTCTGCAATTTTCTCCACGATTCCCTGGTCGAATGTGAACCCGCGCTTTTTCAGAAGATATTCCACATGGGAAACTGCAGACTTCCTGTCGAGGTTCCCCACTTCTAAGGTGTTGAAAGAACCGAAGAGGCCTTCCTTCTTGAGGCTGGCCGTAACAAGGCCGGGGCTCGACCCGGATATGATCAGAGGGAATGTTCCGCTCTTTATATAAGGCCGGAGAATGGAAAGAACCACCCATTCGGGGAGATCGGTAAGACGCATGGTGTATTGGAAATCATCGAACATGTATACATCGGAAATTCCCTTCTTCTCAAAGGCAAAGGGAAAAGAAAGGGCCATGGCCACAGCTGACACGGGGTCCTTTTCCTTCACCGCATTATCCACTCCCTTGATCTGTTCGTAGGGCACGGAAAAACCGCGGGCTGAAAGGCGCTCTCCAAGTGCAATGGCATCGAAGCCTCCCCCTCCCGGAGAGTCGCCGAGGAATGATAAAAGCTGCCACAGGTATTCGAGAATATACTGATGAGCAAGCCTGAAAGGATTTGACAGTATCCTGCTGAAGGAGAAATAGAAGGGAAAAAGAGTATTCCCCTCCTCCACATCCTCTTGCCCGCCTACAAGCTCCTCCTTGAGTTTTAAAAGAACACTCGTCTTCCCGATATCGGGCCTTCCGTAACAGAGAACGCATCCACCTTCCCCGAATCTTCCCATTCGGGCAACCCTGTGGAGAACCTCCAGGATTTCATCTCTTCCCTGGAATCCTTCAGGCCGGAAAACGACGGGGAACCCCTGATTGAAAAAGAGTTTCATAACTCCCTTTAAAATAAATGTTATTACGTATTTACCACATATACTCCTTTTTTTCAAAAAAACGTTCCCACCCCCCGGAGATATGCTAACTTTGTTACATAGAGATCGAGGCACTCAGGGCAGAAGGAATCTGAATCCATGTCCCCAATCACCCGGCCATCCAGATACTTTGGGGCCGAGATAAATCCTTACGGAAAGCCAGGGAAGGAGGAACTTTCTTTTCTCCTCGCTTTTCCGGAAGTATACGAAGTGGGTATGTCCCACTACGGATTTCTCCTCCTCTACCACATGCTCAAAGAGCATGATGATTATCTGGTGGACAGAGTATTCGCCCCCTGGGTGGACATGGAGGAATCTCTCCGGGATAAGGGGAAAAGCCTCACGAGCAGGGAATTCTCTCTCCCCCTGAAGCAATTTACACTCATTGGATTTTCCCTCGCCTACGAACTGTCCCTCACGAACGTCCTCACCATTCTGGATCTCGGGGGGATCCCCTTGAAAAGCAAAGAGAGGAAGGATGGGGACCCCATCGTAATAGCGGGAGGAGTTCTTACCGCAAACCCAGAACCGCTGGCCCTGTTTTTCGATGCCATCTTCATCGGCGAGGGCGAAGAGGGCCTCTTCGAAGTAACCGAAAGAGTAAAGGAAATGAAGAGGATGAAGGAACCCCGGGAGGAGATCATAAGAGAACTTTCGCGCATCGAGGGTGTCTACATCCCTTCCCGTTACCACCCTCTATACGATGGGGATGGAA
>CAYSOQ010000125.1:0-4774 GCA_964432685.1 uncultured bacterium | reverse complement strand
TTAATTTCAGACGATTTAAACCTATCTGGTTCTTTAATCGGATCCAATGGATTTGATGGGAAGGACATAATTTTTTCGGACCCCCAACACAACACAATATTTATGGTGGATTATAATTTAAAAATAGTTAATCAGATTGGAGACTTAGGGTATTTTAACACCTGGGAAAATTTTCCAGATGCGAGTTTGTATAATGGATGTGCATATGGATATTATCCGCATAAAGTATTTTTAACTGGGGACAGTACTAATAATAAAATTTATTCCATTGAATATGATCAAAATGGATTGATGAAAACTCAAAACACCTTAATTTCAGGTGGTTACGCTCCAACTATCCTCCAGCCTCTACCTCCCGATTCTGCAGGGCTTCTTAACCCGAGGGATATAACCGTTGATGAAGACGGAAATCTTTACATCGCAGACACTGGGAATCATGCCATCCGAATGGTGGTAGGGGGAGGGCTCCCATAAGAATCTAATTCCACTACCGGCGAAATGAAGGGAGTAGCATGTCAAGAATCAGGAGAAAAAGGCCGGATGTGATGGCTGCGTCTGCAACGTTGAATGCGGGCCAATGGAAGTAACCAACGTAAAAATCGAGGAAATCTATGACGTAGCCAAGAAAAAACCTGTCAAGAAGGTTCCCAACTGCACCTCCAACAACAAGCCCGTATGCGAATTTCATCAATTTGTCCGAGTCGTCCCGGACCATGAGGTAAAGGATGGCGGAAATGATGAGGACGTTAATTATTGTGAGGATGGGGTTCATCAGTGCCGGGTTGATTCCGGAGAAGAGACTGAAGGCAATCCCGGTATTTTTCGCATGGATGATCCGGAAAAAACCTCCTACGATTTCAATTTGCTCACGCGGGGCCACATGAATTCGGATCAGGTACTTCGTCACCTGGTCAGCGATAATGGCGGAAATTGAAAGGAAAAGAGGGTATTTCAGTTTCTTGTAGAGATGTGTCACCCTATGGTCTCTCTGCATCGTGAACAGATGGTGGGGTGGTCCTCGAGGCTACCCACAGTATGATCATATTTCCAGCAGCGTTCGCACTTTTTCGCCCCGCTTATTGAGACGGAGATTAGAATATCAGGGTTTTCTGAGCCGGCAACACCATTTTGAAGCCCTCCTTCCTGAACACCGATCCTGCTCACGATAAGCATATCCCTGAGAAGAGGGATATTTTCAGCGATGAAGGTGAACCTGTCTCCCCTCGCATCAAGGGTCACCAGTGCGTCCAGTGAGTGGCCGATTACCTTGTTTTTCCTGGCCTCTTCAAGGGCCTTGGATACGTCTTCCTTTATAGAAAGGAGTGTTGAAAATTTTTCTTCCAGGGCCTGAGAGTCTTCGAGTTGGAAGGGAGCGGGAAAGTCTTCAAGGAAGACACTCTTGTTCTTTCCATTCCATGGAGGTGTAAATGACCAGGCTTCTTCCGCGGTAAATGAAATGACCGGCGCGGTTATAACCAGGAGGGACCTGAGGATCTGGAAGAGTGCCGTCTGGGCGCTCCTCCTCTCCCTGCTTTCCCTTCCGGTTGCGTAGAGCCTGTCCTTGATCACGTCCAGGTAGAAATTCGACATGTTCACTACGCAGAAGTTGTGGACAGAATGGAATATCACGTGGAACTCGTAGTCATCGTAGGCGGAACGGGTCCGTTCAATCAGGCGACTTAGGCGGTAGAGAGCATATCTGTCAATTTCCTCGAGTTCACCCATGTCAATGGAATCCTCTTCAGGATTGAAATCATATAGATTCGAGAGGAGGAACCGGATGGTGTTCCGGATCTTCCTGTAAGCCTCAGAGACCCTTGCCAGGATCTCTTCTGAAATCCTGATATCGTCCCTGTAGTCTTCCGCGATGACCCAGAGCCTCAATATTTCGGCGCCATATTTTTTAATGATCTTTTCGGGGGCGATATAGTTCCCCAGAGATTTGGACATCTTCTTACCCTGTCCATCCACCACGAACCCGTGGGTAAGAACTGCCTTGTAAGGGGCAAACCCCCGGGTTTCCGCCGCAGTAAGGAGGGCACTGTGGAACCAACCCCTGTGCTGATCGCTTCCCTCGAGATAGAGGTTGACGGGAATGCCCAGGTTTTCCTTTCCCTCGCACACTGCTGCGAAGCTTACGCCTGAATCGAACCAGACGTCGAGTATATCGATTTCTTTTTCGAAGTCCCTTCCTGAGCAGGAAGGGCACTTGAATTCGGCAGTGAATTCAGATACATCCTTGGTGAACCAGGCGTCTGCCCCCTCCACCTGGAAAGCGTCTGCAGCCCGATAGATGATTCCAGGGTCGAGAGATACCGTCTCGCAACCTTTGCACCTGACGGCTGTGATTGGGACACCCCAGGCTCTTTGCCTGGAAATACACCAGTCAGGGCGGGTCTCTATCATGCTTTCAATACGGTTTTGGCCCCATGAAGGGATCCATCTTACCTTGTGGATTTCATTGAGGGCTTTTTTCCTGAGGCCTGTCTCTTCCATGGATATGAACCACTGGTTCGTTGCCCGGAAGATCAGTGGTTCCTTGCATCTCCAGCAGTGAGGGTAAGAGTGGGAGAGGGTGGACTCCCTGATGAGGGCTCCTTCTTCCCGAAGCTTTTCCGTTACTGAACTGTTTGCGTGGAACACGTCGAGTCCCTTGAAATGTTCCACTTCCTCTGTAAACCTCCCGTAGTCGTCGACGGGGGCGTAGATGTCCAGTCCGTACCTGATTCCTGTTTCATAATCCTCCCTTCCGTGCCCCGGTGCTGTGTGAACGCAGCCTGTTCCTGCGTCGAGTGTCACGTAGTTTGCGAGGACCAGCATGGAATCCCTTTCGTAAAGGGGGTGTCTGCAGGTTAGCTTTTCCAGTTTTCCCGGTTTGAACGTGTCCAATATTTCGAAAGAGCCAATTTCCCCCTCTCCCGCAAATTTTTCAACCAGGCCCGATGCGACTATATAAACTTCTTCCCCCACACCCAGGGCGGAGTACTCGAAGTCGGGGTGGAGGGCGATGGCGAGGTTAGATGGGATGGTCCAGGGTGTGGTTGTCCAGATGACGAAAAAGACTCTCTTCCCAGCAAGTTTTTCTGAGACTATCGAGGGGTCACCCGTGAATGGAAATTTCACGAAAATAGAGGGAGATGGGTGATCGTGGTATTCAACTTCCGCCTCGGCCAGGGCAGTTCTGCACTCCTTACACCAGTACACAGGTTTGACACCCCTGTACACTGACCCCCGTTCGACGAAATGTCCGAGCTCCCGGAGGATGACCGCCTCGTACCCGTAGTTCATGGTTTTATATGGGTTGTCCCAATCACCAAACACCCCGAGCCTCTTGAACTCCTCTCTCTGGATAGTGATGAATTTATCAGCATACTTCCTGCAGATGACTCTTTTTTCTTCCTTCAAAATGGTATCTTTCTCATCACCAAGATTCTTGTCCACCTGGTGCTCAATGGGAAGGCCGTGACAGTCCCATCCTGGAACGTATTCGGAGCGTTCTCCCGAAATGTTCCGGAATTTTACGATTATATCTTTGAGAATCTTGTTCAAAGCATGTCCCAAGTGGATATGCCCATTTGCGTAAGGAGGGCCGTCATGGAGGATAAACTTTTCCCTATCCCGGTTCTTCTCCACCATCTCCCTGTATACACCGGTATTTTCCCATTTTTCGAGAATCTCAGGTTCTCTCACAGGCAGGTTCGCTCTCATCGGAAATTCCGTTTTTGGGAGATTCAGAGTCTCCTTGTAGTCCATCGTATTTGCTCCTGGGCAGGTAAGATAAGTGTCATAAATTGTTACTTATACCACATTCCCCCGGCAAATCACAGGGGAGCGATTGAGGGCCTTACTAGTGAAAAATGTCCAATATGTTATCGAGAATCTCTCTCCCCATCTCCTCGAGTGAGCCTGGGGGGTGGACGTCACAATATTTTTTAGGTTCAGTTCCCTCTTTGAAGGCTTCCCTTATAACCTTCCCACATCGGGATGTTGCAAGGAGGCCCGTGTCATAATCGATGGCCCGGAAGGTGATGCTGGGGGGAGGAGGGATTTCCTCGGGGGGGCCACTTCTGTACAGCTTCTTCAGTATGGATGCACAAACCGGAAGTGCCCCGGTGGCCCCCGTCAGGGGGGAAGGGGATGCGTCATCGAAGCCTACCCACACCGAAATGGTGTAGTCCTTCGTGAAGGCCACGAACCAGGAATCCCTGCCCTCGTCTGTAGTCCCCGTCTTTCCGGATATGTACCCCTCGGCCCACTTTCCGACGCCTCTGCCGGTTCCCCGGATAATCGTTCCTGAAAGTGCATTTGTGATGAGATAGGCGTCTTCCCTCGTCAACGCCTGCCGGGGTGTGGAGGAAAATCGGAGGATCTCCTCACCTCCTAAGTATGCGCTCTTAAGAATCCTTTCGGGGAAGCGAACCCCTCCAGAAGGAAATGCCGCGTAGGCATAGGCCATCTCAATAGGTGAAAAAGTGAAGGAACCGAGGATAATTGATGGATAGGGTTTCAGTCGCGAGCCAATCCCCAGGGAATTTGCAGTTTCAATAATAGAGTCGAGTCCCGTCTCGAGTCCCAGGGCGACTGCTCCAGTATTGATGGAGGATTCGAGGATCTTCCTTACCGTGACGACTTCGTATTTCTTGTCGTTGAAGTTCCGGGGTTTCCAGGGGCCTTTCCTGGTCTCTACAGGGGCCCCCCTGGCGTCTACACGGGTGGCGAGGGTTATGGGCCCTTCTTCCGCACTATGTTCAATGGCCGATAAGATTACGAAAGG
>CAYSOQ010000124.1:0-4781 GCA_964432685.1 uncultured bacterium | reverse complement strand
AGAAATATCTTGAGTCAGAGGATACAATAACCAAGGATGAGTTAATTAAGGCAAATTCGGCCCTCCTGGAAAGAACAGAGATCCTTGAGAAACAGAAGGAAGAGATTGAGAGATTTAGCGAGGAAGTGGAGAAGGCACGGCAGGCGTTGGAAGAGAAAGCGAGGGATCTCGAACTTTCTGGTAAGTACAAATCTGAGTTTTTTGCCAACATGTCCCACGAGTTGAGGACACCACTAAACAGCATGATTGTCCTGTCCCAGATGCTTTATGAGAACAAGGAGGGTACCCTCACCGATAAGCAGATTGAGTTTGCACAGACCGTCAATACAGCGTCCAGGGATCTCCTCTCCCTCATAAATGACGTTCTGGACCTCTCGAAGGTGGAAGCAGGGAAAATGGAAGTTCAACAGGAAAAATTGGACTTCAAGGATTTTGCCGCACACATGGAACTCCTTTTCAGACAAGTTGCAAATCAAAAAGGGCTGTCCTTCCAGGTTCAAGTGTCGGATCAGCTTACGGGCCATATAGTGACTGACAGGCAGAAGGTGGGGCAGATTGTAAAGAACCTTCTTGTCAACGCATTCAAGTTTACAGAGAAGGGGGGGGTCAACTTACTGCTATCAAGGCCGGGAGAGGGGGATTTGCCTGAAGGATGGGGAGCGTCTCCCCGGGAGTCTGTGGCCATCTCTGTGTCTGATACAGGGATAGGCATAAATAAGGAAAGGCAGAAGGCCATCTTTGAGGCCTTTCAGCAGGAGGACGGTTCGACGAGCAGAAAATTTGGAGGGACTGGACTTGGCCTTTCAATATCAATGAAATTGGCAAAACTGATCGGTGGGAACCTGAGTATGGAAAGCAGGAAGAATGAAGGGAGTAAATTTGCACTCCTTCTTCCTGATTCGCAGGGAGCGAGTGATCATAAGGATTCCATGTTGGAGGAAAATGGAGTTGTAGCGGAGTCCCTCCCTGTCACCCGACGCCCACTGGTGGGAGAAAGATATCTGGTTGATGACAGGAAGGATATCCATGATGGGGACGAGATACTTCTCTTTATGGAGGCTGATGTGGCCAGGGGTGAGAACTTATTGAACCTAGGCCGAAAAATGGGCTACAAATGCGTCGCCCAGGAGGATGGCCCGGGTGTCCTCTATTATGCGGATTACGCATCCCCAGATCTAATACTTGTAGACATGGATTCCCCCTCTGTAGATGGGGAGGAGGTTTTGAGAAAACTGAGAGAGGGGAGCTCTACAAGGGATATCCCCGTCATCTCTATCAAAGGTAGTGAGGAGTTGGGGGACCCGCCGGATATGAGGGTCCTCGAGGAGAAGATCCAGGATCTGAAGAATGGGAGTGCCCCTTGGTTAAAAGCGAGGGAGGAAAGGGCGAATGAGCCTTCTATAGATACAAATGGTTGTTTTAAAGGGAAAAAAGCTCTTCTTGTGGATGATGACATGCGGAATGCCTTCGCCCTGGGGAGTGTTCTGGAAATGGAAGGTATGAATGTGCTGATCGGAAAAAACGGGAAGGAGTCTCTTGCCTTCCTGGAAGAACATGAGGACGTGGATATCGTACTAATGGATATCATGATGCCCGAAATGGACGGATTCGAAGCGATGGGAAAGATTCGGAAGGATGACCGATTTAAAGAAACCCCCATTATAGCGATCACGGCGAAAGCGATGCAGGGGGACCGTGATCGGTGCATTCAGGCAGGTGCGGATGATTATCTCCCAAAGCCAGTTGACAAGGCAAAACTTTTTTCCCTCATTAAGGTATGGATGCAGAAATGAAAGCTCTCCATCAAAAGAACGATGACATAGAAATTCGGCTCCTCCTCGAAGGGATTTTCCTGAAGTATGGGTACGACTTCAGGAATTACTCGAAGGAATCCCTGAAGAGGCGCCTCAGGCGGAGACTCATCATGTCGGGCCTTAAAAACATCTCTCAGATACAGGAGAGGGCTCTCCATGATATTCCCTTCTTCAAGTCTCTACTCATGGACTTTTCCATAAATGTTACAGAACTTTATCGTGATCCCCACTTCTTCCGCACTTTGAGGGAGAGAGTGTTACCCGTGATGAGGGAACTTCCATTCCTGAGAATCTGGCACGCTGGCTGCTCATCAGGAGAGGAAGTATATTCCATGGCTATCATGCTGGAAGAGGAGGGCTTGTATGATAAATCCCTCATCTACGCTACTGATTTCAACCCCCTGATATTGAAACGTGCGAGAGAAGGAATGTTCCCCATAGAGATGGCAGAGAAATATGAAGATAACTACTTAAAGGCAGGGGGTGCCTTTTCCCTTCAGCGCTACTACCGGGTTAACGAAGGATCAGCTGTATTTGAGACTTCCCTCAAGAGAAACATCGTCTTCGCCGAGCACAACCTGGCCACTGATGGTATCTTCAGCCAGATGAACCTGGTCGTTTGCAGGAACGTAATGATCTATTTCGACAAAAAGCTTAAGAACAGGGTACTCAACCTTTTTCGGGAGAGCCTCGATGATGGAGGGGTTCTCTGCCTTGGGTCCAAAGAAACTACCCGATTTTCAGAGAGCGAGCGAGAATTTATAGAATTTGATGGGAAATTAAAAATATTCAGGAAAAGAGAGGAAGAGTTAAGTGAGCGATACTGGTGGTCCACGCCATAAATTTGATGCATTGGTAATGGGTGTTTCTACTGGGGGAACCGTTGCCCTCAGGGAGATTCTGCCAACATTAAATGGAGATTTGGGGGTACCAATCATGATCGTCCAGCATGTCCATCCCGACTCGGGAAACCGATTCATCCGTGTCCTCGAGGAAGAATCCATGCTGGATATCAAGGAAGCAGCTGATAGTGAACCTGCACTCCCTGGAGTGGCATACTTTGCTCCTCCGGGTCTTCATCTTCAGGTCGAGAAGGGGGGAATCCTTTCTCTTTCTTCAGATGAGCCGGTAAACTTCGCACGCCCCTCCATAGATGTCCTCTTCGAGAGTGCAGCTCAGGTGTACCGGAAAGGTGTCATCGCTGTAATCCTCACAGGTGCGAATAGTGACGGGAGCCTTGGGATGAAATGTGTGAAGGAACGGGGGGGGCTCACAGTGGTACAGGACCCCGCGACAGCTGAGGTGGATTCAATGCCGAGGGCAGCAATGAGAAGGGCGAGAGTTGATCATATATTTCCCCTGGAATCTATTGGTGGATTCCTGAACGCTCTCCTGGGAGGGAATAGTGAAGGATGTTGAAAAAGTAAACATTCTCATTGTCGATGACAGGCAGGAGAATCTCCTCGTACTGGAAAATATCCTGGAGGGGAAGGGACTAAACATTATAAAAGCAAATTCCGGGAGTGAGGCTCTATCACTTTCGCTTGAACGAAGTTTTGCACTAATTTTACTTGACGTCCAGATGCCCGAAATGGATGGTTTCGAGACGGCCGAACTCCTGAGGGGCATGGAAATATCCCGCGAGGTGCCGATAATATTCATTACCGCCATTAGTGTTGAGAAAGAATACGTATTCAAAGGCTATGAGTCGGGTTGTGTGGACTACCTTTCAAAACCAGTGGACTCCATCATCCTGAACAGCAAGGTTTCGGTTTTTGTCGATCTATACAGGAAGAAGAGGGAATTAAAGCAAAAAGCAAGGGAACTGGAAGAAGCAAACAGGAAACTCAATGATCTTACATCAATCGATGGGCTCACAGGTATCCCCAACCGAAGGCGTCTCGATCAGTTTCTAGACGTGGAGTGGAGGCGGGGGGCAAGGAACGCCACTCCTGTATCCTTCATCATGGTGGATATAGACAACTTCAAGTTGTACAACGACACCTATGGCCACCAGGAGGGAGATAACTGTTTGAGGCAGGTGGCTGCGGCCCTGAACGGGTTTGCGAACAGGCCGGGCGACATTGTGAGCCGCTATGGGGGTGAAGAATTTGGGGTTGTCCTGGGGGAAACGGACATGGATGGAGCTGTGATAGTGGCAAAGAGGATGAAAGAAGCAGTGGAACAACTTTGCATAAAACACTCGGCATCAGTGGTTTGTGACCATGTGACGGTGAGTATGGGTGTTGCCACACTCGTGCCTGACAAAAATAGCACTTCAGAAGCCCTGATCGCGGCGGCTGATTCTGCCCTCTACCTTGCGAAGGATGATGGGAAAAACAGGATAACAAGCACACCCGTGGAGATGGGTGCCTGAAGGATTCCTGTTTAGGGTTTCATGGTTGAATACAATATTTGGCGAAATGATTTTTCCACGGTAATTATTAAAGTTCTAGATCTATATATCCGAAAAAGATAAGGAAATGTAGTAAATGGTCTTGGACGGAGAAGAAGCTTGCGTCGAGGTAAGATTATATGAAAAGGATAATACTATTAATATATTTCCTCTTGCTAACCATGTTGCCGCCACCCTTTCACTCTGCATTTGGAGAGGAAGTGAGTGGTGAATCGTTATCAGCTGTTTCGGAACAGGTTGAGGAGATCAGAGGCGTTCTGGGGCGTACCCGTATCGGGGGCTGGGTTGATTTCGTTTACAAGGATACGGATCAGAAGGATTTCAAGCAGTTTTTCGACTTACACCATTTTTACCTATATTTCGACAATACATTAAACGAATACTGGCAGGCATTCGGGGAAGTGGAATATGAACATATTCCGGAACTGAAAAAAAATGGGGGATCGGGAAAGCTGAAGATCGAGAGGGGATATATCCAGTTCAGCCCCAGAGACTACATGAAGTTCCGTTTCGGGAAATTCAACACACCCCTGGGTATCTGGACTCCTGAG
>CAYSOQ010000123.1:0-4862 GCA_964432685.1 uncultured bacterium | reverse complement strand
CTGCTGGAGCAGTTGTCCCAACAGGACGACTGGCGGGCGCTGGCCGGCGGCCTGCGCCGCATCCTGGCCGGCGAACGCGATCCCCCAAACCCGCTCCCCCAACCCGACCCCACCCACCGTGGAGAACTCGTGCAGGAAATGGTTTTGAAGTTCGACCTGCCTGCCCGCAAGGTTGGAGTGATGCTGAATACCGATTTTCCCAGGGACCTTCCCAACGTATACGCCGATTTATTCCTCATCGAGAAGGCCATCGAAAACCTGGTTGCCAATGCAATCCACTACGCAGGCGACGACGGGGGAAACGTTATGATAACCCTCTCCCCGGAGGAAGGGGGAGTTCTGGTTGAAGTTAGCGACGATGGTCCCGGCATAGAAGCAGAGGACCTGCCCTATGTCTTCGATCGGTTCTACAGGGCATCCCGGGATGAGGGGAAGGACCCCGAGCGATCTGGCCTGGGCCTCGCCATAACCCGTCGAATCGTAGAGCTTCATGGAAGCAAGATCGCTGTAAAGAGCGAGGTGGGATCCGGGACTACATTCACATTCATGCTTCCAACCTCAGTATCTACCTGAAAAGGCGGAGGAAATCTCCGTATCCTCTTTTATCCAGGTCGCTCTTCGGAATAAAGCGAAGGGCAGCAGAGTTGATGCAATATCGGAGCCCCCCTGGCGCCGGGCCGTCTGGGAATAGATGGCCCAGGTGGGAATCTGCATGTCTGCTCCTTACCTCGGTGCGGCTGAAAAAGAGTTTCACATCCTTCTTCTCCACAATATTTTCGGAGACGAGGGGCCTCGTGAAACTGGGCCATCCTGTGCGGGAATCATACTTGTCGATGGAGCTGAAAAGGGGTTCCCCGCTTACGATATCCACGTAGATTCCCTCTTTTTTGTTGTCCCAGTACTCGTTCTGATAAGGCCGCTCCGTCTCATCTTCCTGTGTTACTTCATATTGTATTCTCGTAAGCCTCTTTCTGAGTTCCTCTTTCGATACAGAAGCGTAGGTTCTATTCCCCTCATCAGTATGCCCTGATGTACGGGGCCGTTTATCGTCCTGCCAGGCTTTTTTCAGAAAATTGTCGCGGCCGGAGCCATACCGGTAATATTTATAGCGAATAGGGTTTTTCTTGTAATAGTCCTGGTGATACGATTCTGCCGGGTAAAAGGTCGAGGCGGAAACTATCTCCGTCACGATAGGTTTTGAAAAACGGCCTGATTTTTCAAGTGCTTTCTTCGATTTCTCGGCAAGCTCCTTCTGCTCCTCATTCAAATAATAGATTCCCGCGCGGTATGAGGAACCCCTATCGACGAACTGTCCTCCCCCGTCGGTTGGATCGATCTGCCGCCAGAAAACATCAAGAAGAGTCTGGTAGGATACCTTCCCCGGGTCGTAGGTAATCTCCACCGCCTCCGCATGGCCCGTAGTGCCGGATGAAACCTCTTTGTAAGAGGGATCTTTTTTTGTTCCGCCAGTGTAGCCTGAGATTACCCCGTACACTCCATCAAGCTTCTCGAAGGGGTGTTCCATACACCAGAAGCACCCTCCTGCGAATATGGCTTTCTCTTTTTTATCCATCGCACCTGCTCCGCCAGTCCATGAAACCAGGGCGGCAAGAACAATAATGAAGATAGCTTTATCTTTAAAGTAGTTCCGTGCCCGCCGGGTAACCATGTTGTTCCGTTTCGAGGGACTGTTTATCTTTTCTTTAGATATAGGTTTCATTTTCCCATTACTCCCCTTATAAATTGTGACATTTCGTCTATATATCTATTAGACGATGAAAAGATAACGGAGGAATTGCGAAAAGATCACAAAATGATAACAATTTGGGGGAAGCGTACCACTGAATTCATCGTGTGAAGTCACTCCCCCCGAATGAGGCAGATGAAACCCCTGCAGGGGGTCATTTTGTAGACCCGACCCCCTGTTTTCCATGTTGCATGTCAGCCTACCGGGTTCTCCAAGGAAGAAGAGAATAAATGGCTCTTTATACAAGTTCCTGGCCCGGACATCTGGTTATTGATTACTCCCTATGATTGGAGATTATTTCATCATACCCCCGCTGAGGGTCGCCTTGCCGATTCCCACGTCAAATTTATTGCACCAGATCACCACACTGTCATACTCGCCGGTTTTCACATTACCGGGAATGGGAAAGCGAACATTTCCCGTAAATTGTTCCAGAATGCCCAGCTCGACCCCTGTCGTGTGATCAGTTCCCTTTGTCAGATAGACATGGCCGTCGGGTACCTTGTCGATACTTATGTTGGTTAAATCCAGGAAGGTGTGCCCCATATCATGGGTAATGGATGCAGTGCCTGAGGCGCTGTGCCCCTTGTAAGGGCTGATCGTACCCGTTCTTGCATGGCCTTTCATTTTCTCCATGCCCATCTTTTCCTTATGTTCCATCATTTTCCCGGAGTCCATCTTTTTTCCTTTCTCCATCATGTCGCTGAAAGCAGGAGAGGCTAAAGTGAAAGAAAGGGACCCTGCAACGAGGATTGATAAAAGTGCTCCTATCAATTTTTTCATGATACACCTCCTGTGTATGATTTAACTTTCTCCACAGAATAGTGAAGAAATTTCCCGAAAGAATCATGGAACTATAACATTTCTATCACGATAATCCCGGGGTCCATTCTAAACAAATCAAAGATGATAGAAATAAGATGAATATAAATGATTTAAAGTATCTTTATCGGAAAATAGCGGGGATACAGCCTTCCATATCAGTTGCAGGAGGGGGCTTAATTTTCTATTGCTGATTGACCAGGTGGGAGCTGGAGGTTTCAAAAGAGGCTGAAGGCAGATCCAACCCTTTTTTTGAGGGCTTAAGAGACACGAAAAATTATGGTTTTGTCAAATGTTGAGACCTGACCCCTATTTTTTCCCTTTTACCCGGTATTTATTGTGAATGGTCTGGATGATCTCCTTTTTATCCACGCCCTTGTTTAGAAGGTGTTCGGCTTCCAGCGTCTCATCCATGCAGATCTTGCAATTGGCCGCATGATCGTCTTTATAACAATCGAGGAGGCTTGCATGCCCCACCTGGTAGCAGGGACAGTAGCAGGTGATATCCCGGAGCAGGTCTGGATGTTTTTTTGCAACTTCATAGGCATGAGCCACCCGGTAATAAGGTTCTGGAGACAGTGTTTCCGGAATTTCGTAGATGGGGAGGATCTTGTTCCCATATTTTTTCACAAGAGCCGTTTTGATTTCTTTCTCTCCCATCCCCTTTGATACGAGAGAGTGAATTTCGGTGCGGATGCCCCCGATGAGCCCGCATGCGCAATCCTTTACTTTCTTTCCGCAACAGGGACATCTTAGTTTTGCTATCAGTTCGCTTTCCAACGTTCCCTTAGAGATTTTTTCCCCATCTACTCCTGAAACTTCTCCCGTTTCCCCCCTGGTTTTCGCAGATGGAGGTAAGGAAGCGCCGTGGGCCTTTATAAGTGATGAATATATGGCAGATGTTTGATTCCGGGAAAGTTCGGGAAATCCGGGCATCAGAGGTGAAACTCCCTTTTTCACCACCTGGTGGAATTCTTTTTCCGAGAGATGGGCCATTATCTGATCAAAGGATTTAACTCTTCCCCTTTCCACCGCCGCATCGCTGTGGCAATAGAGGCACAGGGTTTGAACTAGTTTCTCCCCACTACTCTGTTCAACCTTGTGGTAATCCCCGGCATTACTTGATGATTTTATAAAGATGAGTGCCAGGGATCCCAGCACGGTAATTATAATCATCAAGATTAATTTCTTCCTCTTCACGATTCCCTCCCCTTGTTCTACATATTGTCAAATATGATTATACATGAAATTTCTGGAAAAGGGGATTAAATGATCGGGGTCTAAAAGATGGGGGTCAGTTCCCATATCCTCATGTTTTTCTCATTTTCCTTTAGGAGATTTGAGAGTCAATTGGGATATAGGTTATTGGGATCCTTACAGGAGAAAAGAACGGGAGATTATCTGAGATAATGGGAACTGACCCCATAAATGTAAGTAATCTCGTTTGATGCCCACTAATTTTTAATGTCTATAATCGATAGATAATTCGAAGGTTCCTCAATAGATAATCTGCAGGGGAGGGTCCACCAGATGAAGGTAAAAGCGGATGGGAAAGAGGTTATAAGAGAATATTACGGGAAGATACTCGGTGGGTCCGGGGACCTGAAGACCGGGGCGTGCTGCAGCAGCGATGAGTCCTGGCCTGCCCATCTAAGAGACATACTCGAGGATATCGATGACGAGATCATATCGCGCTTCTACGGCTGCGGTTCCCCCATACCGCCGCTCCTTGATGGGTGTACTGTCCTCGATCTTGGGTGCGGGACCGGAAGAGATGTCTATATCGTCTCGCGCCTCGTGGGCCCCGAAGGAAGGGTTATCGGCGTGGACATGACCGGTGAGCAGCTGGAGGTTGCAAGGAGGCATGTGGATCCACAGACGAAGATTATCGGCTACAAAAAACCGAATGTTGAATTCAAGCTCGGGGTCATAGAGGACCTTGCGGACATCGGAATAGATGATGGGTCCGTTGATGTGGTCATCTCAAACTGTGTGATCAACCTCTCCCCCGATAAGGAATCGGTATTCAGAGAGATCTTTCGCGTTCTAAAACCTGGCGGAGAACTCTATTTTTCGGACATATTTTCGGGAAGAAGGGTACCCCATGAGCTTACCTCCGACCCCGTACTGCGGGGTGAGTGCCTTGCAGGGGCCATGTACATAGAAGACTTCAGAAGGATGCTTCAAAGCATTGGATGTCCAGACTTCAGGGTCGTTACAAACAGGGCTGTCGAGATAAGCGACCCTCGAATCTCTTACCAGATAGGCATGGTCGATTTTACCTCCAGGACGA
>CAYSOQ010000122.1:0-4870 GCA_964432685.1 uncultured bacterium | reverse complement strand
ATTCCCTCTTCGGGATCGTCCTCTTCATCCTCGCCTATGGAATCTACAGGCGGGTAGGGATCTACACCTCCGGGCGCGAGGAGTTCGAGGATCGTTTCGACAACCTGGAAAAAAGGCTTCTATTTGTCCTAAAAGAGGGTCTCTCCCAGAAAAAGGTGATGGAAAAAAGAGTTGGAGGGGGGATTCACCTGATGATCTACTCCTCCTTCATCGCCCTATTCATCGCAACCACCATCGTTGCCCTCCAGTACGATTTCGGGTTCCAGATTCTCAAGGGGCCCTTTTACGCCTTCTTTGAGATCTTTGCCGACTCCTTCGGCCTCCTGCTGATTGCGGGGGTAGTCCTCTCGTTGATGAGAAGATACCTTCTAGCCCCGCCGGGGCTAACACGGACAGGAGACGACCTGGTCCAGCTTCTCCTCATTCTTGCAATTGCCGTTACCGGCTTTCTCGTGGAAGGGCTGAGGATCGCCGCCACTTCCCCAGATGCCGCCAAGTACTCATTTGCCGGTAAGATCATCTCGCATGTTTTCGGGGATACATCCCGCGGGGTGATGGTCAAGGAGCACAGGATTCTCTGGTGGATCCACCTTGCCCTGGCCTTCGGATGGATCTCTTCCCTCCCGTTTTCTAAGACGATCCACATCTTTACTTCTCCCATCAACATGCTCCTGAAATCATCCCGTCCAAAGGGTGCCCTTCAGCCTATTCCGGAAATCGAGGAGAGGGAGATGCTGGGGGCCATGAGGGTACAGGAACTCTCCTGGAAATCTCTTCTGTCTGCAGATGCCTGCACGAAGTGCGGCAGGTGCCAGGATGTGTGCCCAGCATACAATACGGGGAAAGCACTTTCTCCCCGGGATATCGCCCTGAAGACGAAGGAGGAAATGTCCAGGGGGATCTCTTTTTCTATCGTCCCTTCCTCCTCACGAATAGACAAGACGACTGGAAAACCTGCGGAGGAAACCCTTGTGGGTGACGTAATCACCCCCGCCGAGATCTGGGCATGTACTACATGCCGGGCATGCGTGGAGGACTGCCCCGTATCCATAGAACACATCGACATGATCGTTGATATGAGGAGGGGGCTTGTCTTCGAGAGCAAGGTCCCCGACACAGGAAGGACAGCCCTGATGAAGATGATGAATTCTGGCAATCCCTGGGGCCTTCCACAGGATGACAGGACGGCCTGGTTGGAGGATCTCCAGGTTCCCCTCGCGAAAGATAAAAAGAAGTTTGAATATCTTTACTGGGTGGGATGCGCCGGGTCCTATGACCTGAGAAACCAGAAAGTAAGCAAAGCCATGATCGAGATTCTCAACCGGACGGGGATAGACTATGCAGTCCTCGGAAAGGAGGAGATGTGTTGTGGAGATTCAGCCAGGAGGCTTGGAGAGGAAGGCCTGTTCCAGATAGGGATGGTTGAGGGGAACAGGGAGATCTTCTCACAGTACTCCTTCGAAAAAATCCTCACCCAGTGCCCCCACTGTTTCAACACATTCAAGAACGAATACTCCCAGTTTGGTGTGACCTTCGGGGATGTAATCCACCATTCTGAACTTCTAGGCGATCTGGTTTCTTCAGGAAGAATTGGAGAAGTAAGCCGGGAGAACAAAATCTTTGCATTTCACGACTCCTGTTACCTTGGCAGGCACAATGATATTTATGCTCCCCCCAGGAATGTGCTGAACCACGTTCCAGGTATAACCGTGAACGAAATGGAGAAGAACAGAAATGATTCCTTTTGCTGCGGTGCCGGAGGGGGCATGATGTGGATGGAGGAAGAGGGTGAAAGGGTAAATGTGAACCGCCTTACCCAGGCCCTGGGAACAGGTGCAAACGGAATCAGCAGCGCATGTCCATACTGCCTGATCATGTTCGATGACGCGATTAAAACAAAGAATCTCGACGAGGAGTTTGAAGCAAAAGATATTGCAGAGATTTTATCTGAGTCCCTACCTGAGTCCGACGGAAAAATCTGAACTCTGACAATTCAGAATTCAGAATAAATTAGGAACTCTGAACACTGAACTCGGAACTGTCTTTACCCGTTATTATCTGAGCAGTATTTCCTTCGCCAGGACTAACCTCTGTATCTGGCTCGTCCCCTCGTAAATCTGGTAGATCTTCGCATCCCTCATGAGCTTCTCCACGGGGTAATCCTTCATGTAACCGTAGCCGCCAAATATCTGGACCGCATCCGTAGTCACTTGCATGACTAGATCTCCCGAATAGGCCTTCGCGATGGATGCCTCAATCGTGTTCCTTTTCCCGTCGTCTATCAGCCACGCCGATTTCCAGGTAATCAGTCGGGCAGTCTCGATACCGATCTTCATATCGGCGAGCATAAAGTTAATCGCCTGGTTCATGGCGATAGGCGCACCGAACTGGACACGCTCCTTAGAATATTCCAGGGCGTGCTCATAGGCAGCTCTTGCAACTCCCACAGCCGAGGCTGAGACGCTCGGCCTAGTCCTGTCAAGAGTCATCATGGCAAGTTTGAAGCCATCTCCCTCGTTCCAGAGGAGATTTTCCTTCGGAACCACCACATCCTCGAAGATTACGTCTGCCGTGTCGGATGCTCTCTGGCCGAGTTTATCCTCCTTCTTGCCCGTAGAAACGCCTGGAAGGTCTCTTGGAACCACGAAGGCGGAAAGCCCTCTGTGCCCCATCGACCGGTCGGTAGAGGCAAAAACGGTATACTGGTGCGCGTAGGAACCGTTCGTAATGAAGCACTTACTCCCGTTGATGATGTAATTGTCCCCATCCCTCTTCGCAGTAGTCTTCACCCCCCCCGCATCTGAACCGGCACCGGGCTCTGTAAGACAGAAAGAGGCATAACGGAGTTTTTCAGTAAAGGGAGCAACGAAATTTTTCTTCTGCTCATCCGTCCCTGCGATAATTATCGGGGCGAGTGAAAGGCCAGTTGCCTCCATGGATGTGGCGATCCCCGAGCATCCCCAGGCAAGTTCCTCGGAAATAATGCACGTGTCCAGAGTGCTCAGACCCAGTCCCCCATACTCCTCGGGGATGAATTCCGTCATGAGTCCAAGTTCGAAGGCCTTCTCGAATATGTCCTCTGGAAAGGTACCATCTCTGTCGTATTCAGCCGCCTTGGAGCGTATTTCATTGGCCGCAAATTTATTCGCCATATCCCTTAGTTGTTTCTGTTCGTCTGTGAGTTCGAAATTAATCATAATAACCTCCTTGGGACATGCTTGCTAAACCTTCATACCGTTTACTACGATCGAGTAAACCTGATGAGATGATTCGGCAATGTCATATTTCCTTTTTTTTGAGAGGACCCATGCGAGGGAGATTTCATCAAGTGCTCCGAAGATTATCCTCCTGGCGATGGTGGGATTGATATCCTCCCTGAATGTTCCATTTGCCATCCCTTTTTCGATGATTTCAGACAGGATATCGAGGTACTCGAGGAATTTAACGGGAATATATTCCTTCATGAACTTATTCGACTGCCTCAGCTCGATCTGTATCATTTCCGCGAGCTCCCGGTTTTCTTCGAGGAGGCTCAAGTGATTCTCGATAAAAACCCGCATTTTTCTCTCCACATCCTCCACTCCCCTGAGCTTATCCTTTAGAATGAGTATGAGTTCGGCGATCTTTTCCTCGATAATCGAAATGAGAAGATCATCTTTATTCCTGAAATAGAGGTAGATGGTCCCGTCTGCCACACCGGCTTCCTTGGCGATTTCGGAGATCTTCGAATTGTAAAACCCCTTCAAAGAGAACACTTTCAGGGCTGCAAGAAGTATTCGATCCCTTTTCTTCGCCTCCTTTTTCCTCCCTCTAACCATGTGCCTCCATAAATGAATGAATAGTCATTCATTAATTTATCAACTATCTATGTCCCCGTCAAGGGTAATCTCTCCGTTAACGGAAGGTTCAAATGACGGGATAAAGGGGTAATGTTGTCGGGCATCCAATGTTCTTCCAAAGTGGAAAGAACAAGTGAGACCCGCACTAGTTTAGCATAGGCGGAGCGAAGCAGGATTGATGGGCAAAGGGAAGCGGTATACGCTGGAGAGAATGTTATCTACAGATCATCCATTGTACCCGAGGCGTCTCGAGAGTTCCCCTGATTTTTCTACAACTTCGGCAGCAATATCCCCATCGATCTTGCCGATGGTGAGACGGGATGCAGGACCCGAGAGTGAAATCGCCCCCACGATCCTCCCTGTGTAATCCCTCACGGGAGAGCCAACGCAACAGACACCAAGTTCAAACTCCTCAATATCAGTGGTGTACCCCTTTTCCCGAGACACCGTGAGAGCATCCATCAGTTTTTCCATTGAATCCAGAGTATTGGGTGTCAATTTCTTAAGTGTGGGGGGAAGTTTCTTCTTAAGTTCCTCTTCTGAGTCGTGAAGAATAAGTGCCTTGCCCGCTGCCGTCGCATGAACGGGGAGGTGTAACCCCACCCTCGACACAACTCGAACCGTTGTCGTCGCTTCGACAGAATCCAGGTAGACCACATCGGTATTCCTGAGTACAGATATGTAGCTTGTCTCGTTGCAGGTCCCAGCAAGTTCCTCGAGGATCGAACGAGACTGCTTGAGGAGCCCCATCTGCTTGATGTAGGTCTGCCCCAGTTCGAGGCACTTCAACCCCAGCCTGTAGTTTTCCGTATCCTTGTTCTGCTCGATGTAGCCTCTCGATTCAAGGGTTGCGAGGATGCGGAATACATTATTCTTGTGTAATTTAAGCTTTTTTGATAGTTCTGTGACACCCAGTTCGTCGGAACCCTTATTGAACTCTTCAAGAACATCCAGCCCGTGGGCCACTGATTGTATAATATAATTAGACTTATCCCTTTTCATCACAAACCTCCAGCACCAAATAAAAGCAT
>CAYSOQ010000121.1:0-4920 GCA_964432685.1 uncultured bacterium | reverse complement strand
CTCAAAATCCCGTGGGGGCAACCCCGTGAGAGTTCGAAACTCTCCTCCGGCACCAACATACAGTTCCCAGTTGCCACTACCTTCTACGAACCATACAATGAATCCTGTTGACGGTGCTATAGCAGTGTATCTGGACCGGCAACCATGACATAATACTTTCAATAGGGTCTTTTTGAGATCATGCATAGAATTTGGGTGAAAAATATCCTTCCCTCCCTGATCCTCCTCCCTTTCGTCATCGTGACTGCTGGATATGCAGGTGTTTTATCGTGGGAACGTCCCCTGTCATATGCCGATGGTAGGGCCATTAACCCTGGGGATGTACAGAAAATAATCGTAAAGGTATATTCCGGGCCAACAAAAGGGGGACCATGGCAATGGATCGCCACTTCTATGCCGGGAGCTAAGTCGGTCATGGTAATGGACCCACAGCCGGGGGACACTCTCTGGTATACAGCAAGGGCAATGCTGAAAGGAAAGGAAAGTGATTATGCGGTCCCCATCAGTAAGAGGACCCCAATTGACTTGAAATGGATGGTCATTCAATTCATACGGGATACCAGGATCCCCCATGCCCGTAAGATCGCCCTGGCACTGATCATAATTTTTATTGCCTCTTCGGGATTCGGGATCAGGTGGTTGAAGAAAAGAAAAAAGAAAAGATGAAAGGCCCATTCATGTAGCCATATAATATTATTATTAATAATTTTTCTGTTTCTACAGGATTTTAAATGGGAAAAAAGTGGATAATCCTTTACTTTCTTTTTATGCTACTTTGTACAACTATTTCCTTTGGGGAAAACCACTCTCAAAATTATAACATCGATACAAAAGAGTCTTGTACAGGGGAAGTTGAAGTCGGCAAAAAGGACGCGAATACCCCCAATATGGAACTTGAGAACTCCATGCCAATCAAGGAAAAGCCCCCCGAGAGGATTTCCACAATCCAGCAAATACTCCATTTCTGGCAAACACACTATGATGGATTCATGGAACTCTTCACGAAATCGGAGCCAGTCCATGAGAAAGGGCACCAGGTGAATAAGTAGAATGTTTTCCCTATAATGATGATTGTTTTTCCTATTCTCACTTTCATTAAACCCTAACTATTTGATAATAAAGCATTATTTTTCTGGTACAGGATTTGCTTTCTTTTAAGGAGAAGATTTTATATGTACGGAGCCATAAAGGAAGATGGATCAGTTCAGAAAGACTATAATGGTTGTCATCCTGGCCGGGATCTTTCTATCGTTTTCTGGAAATCCCTCGACAGGATCCCAGGGAAGGTTTCAGATTCACCCCGTTACCCCCAATAGTCCTCCTGTACCGGATCGTCTCATCGCTGTGGAACACTACAACATGGGGACACTATACATCAAAAGGAACCAGAACGACCTTGCTATCGACAGTCTAAACAGGGCGATCAAGATAAACCCCCGGCTCGCAAGGGCTTATCTAAACAGAGGACACGTCTTTTTCAAAAAGGGGCTCATGGATAAAGCCATCATTGACTATACAAATACCATCAGAATCGACCCAACTATCCCCCTCGCCTATTTCAATCGTGGAACCGCCTATTACCAGAAGAAGATGCACGATCTTGCAATTGCGGATCTGACCAGGGCGATTAATCTTAACCCGAACCTTGCGCAGGCCTACCTGAACCGGGGGAGTGCCTACTACGCCCAGGGGTTCTATACGGAAGCTCTTTCAGATTTTTCCAGTACCCTGAAGATCATACCTGGCTTCTCCATGGGTCACTTCAACCGTGGTTTGGCCTTCTACCAGGAAGGCAGGTACAGCAGTGCCATCGCTGATTTCAGTGAAGCAGTCAAAAGCGACCCCTCTCTCGAAGAGGTGTACCCGTTGAGGGGTGATGCATACTATATGAGAGGCCTTTATTCTCTCGCTCGAAGAGATTATTCGAGGGCCATCGAAATGAACCCCCGGGTAGAACTGTTCCTAAAGCGGGCACGAGCCTTTGTCCTTGGGGAACACTATTTAAAGGCATTTAAAGACCTCATTATCGCGGGCCTCATCTCCCTGTTTGGATAAAGATTCTTCGCCCCAATTGGTGTTTCCATTTGACAAATTCCCTATTGACATTCAAATAGATCTTTAGTACCATCCAGTCGGTCCGTGGAATATAAGAAATCAGCGGACTAAGATACAAATAAGGAGGATGTTCTGTTATGGTAGAAGGCAAAATCAAGTGGTTCAGCGATTCCAAAGGGTATGGGTTCATTGAACAGGAAGACGGCCCTGATGTGTTCGTTCACTTCAGCGCCATCCAGACTGAGGGTTTCAAGAGCCTGAATGAAGGGGACAAAGTTCAATTTGAAATTACAGATGGGCCTAAGGGCCCACAGGCAGTGAACGTAGTAAAGAGCAGTTGAGGATTTCCCTCTCCAGCTGATCCTAAGCTCCGCAAAAAGCGGGGCTTTTTTTTTGCCTCCATTACGAAATTGTCATAAAAAGGATTCCCATTTCCCTAAAAAATACTAAACCCCTAATATTCCATAACTATTTTTCAGGCATGACTTATGCATCGTACTATTGTTGGGAGGAAACATATGGGATATCTCCTGATCTACAACTTCTATTCTGCTCTTCTCGGAGTTTTATCGGGTAAGTACGCAAACTCAAAAAACCGAAGCGGGATTATATGGGGTGTTCTCACGTGGGGTGTACTCATCCTTTCTCCACCCGCCTTCCTTCATTTCCCCATCTATCCCTATAACTCCCTCTCTTTTACCATTCGAAACCCCGTTCTTACTGCCTTCCTGCTCTCTCCATGGGCGTATCTCTTCATGATGTTTCTAATTTACATCGTCCCAAAAAAAACCTCGAGGTAATAAAGAGTATAAGGAACTACAGAGATTCTCCCCCTATTTCCAACCCTTAAGTTTTATATTTGACAGAGAAAAAACCTATCTGTTATCTTACAGCAGGAGTCCAGACTAACCACTGCTAAAAAGGGGGAATAATGGCCGACCTGGTGAAAAAAGCAGTTTATTACAAAATTGAAACATCAAACAGGACTGGAGAGGGGGCTAAGATCCTTAACGGGCTGAAGGAAGCGAAGGTCAATCTCATTGCATTCACCGGATTTCCCCGAAGGAGAAAGACTCAAATGGACTTCGTTCCTGAGGATCCCGCCGCCTTCGGCCGGGCTGCGAAGAAGATGGGGCTTCCCATCTCAGGCAGGAAAACCTGCTATCTAATACAGGGCAGGGACAGGGAGGGAGCAATCGCTTACACACTGGACAAACTCTCTGAGGGGGGAATCAACGTAACCGCACTAAACGCGATAGTAGCGGGAAAAGGTAGATTCGGCGCAATCCTATGGGTTAAGAAGGAAGATGTGAGGAAGGCCTCCCGGATACTCGGAGCGAAATAGACACGTTAAATGTTCGGCCAAATAAAAGGGCGAAACTATGGTGATCAAGAAACTAAACGTGAGCACGGGAAAATCGCAGGAATTGCTGGATATTACTTCCATGATCAGGCAGATCGTGAAAGAAAGTGGTGTATCTTCAGGGACATGTGTGATTTACGTTCCCCACACGACTGCGGGAATCACCATCAATGAAAATGCCGATCCTGATGTCAGGAAGGATATAATCGATACCCTGGAGGAAAAAATTCCTGCTGTGGGAACTTACCATCACGCCGAGGGGAATGCACACGCCCACATCAAGGCTTCCATGATGGGAGCATCCACTTCTGTGCTCATTGAGAGCGGGAGGGTCGTTCTAGGTACCTGGCAGGGTATATTTCTATGTGAATTCGATGGTCCAAGGGCCAGAACGATTTTAGTCAAAGTCATGGCTTCTCAAACCCGGTGAACCGTTTCAATAGCCTTGCCTTGCCATAAGGTTGGAAAACCCCGTCCCAGGGGAAGAAAAAGTCCTTACCCTTTGTAGTCGACACGAAATAATCAGGGTTTACTGGAGAAGATGCAAACCACCTGAAGGGGTCAATGTCTTCCCCCATCTCTCCCAGCATCCGCGAAATCCTCCTGTCTCCCATCGATAAAAGAGCCTGGAGGTAGGTGTATTTTGGTACATCATGTTCGAGTTTCACCCCTAACCGCAAGCGGGAAAGTTGCTTCCCCAGCTCTCTGTAGGTAGCTTTCAGGCGATCTGTTCCGGGAAAGGGGGCAAACTGAAAAGGTGTCAAGGCTTTTGGGACGAACCCCGTGAAACTCAGCACTACCTTTAAAGATGACTTTGCCCTTTCCTTCACCCGCATGTGATGGATGAGTTTTTTCACAAAATTGAGTGTCCATTCTATATCTTCCTCCTCGGATACTCCGGGTAACCCTGCGATGAAATAGAATTTTAAAGTTCTCACCCCATGACTGCGAAGAAGAGAGGATGCCTCGAAGAAGGCATCGTCCCGGATACCCTTTCCAATTCTTGCTCTCATTTTTTCGCAACCAGTCTCGGGAGCGAGTGCGGCAGATCTCAAAGCCGATTCTCCAAGAATTGAGGCCACGTCCCTGTCAACCATGTCTGCACGGATTGAAGCTGGAGAAATGGTACCGCCACGATCCAGGACGAACCTCCCTATTTCCTTGAAATCAGGGTGGTCCAGCACAGCCGACCCCACTAGTCCCACACGGTCTCGAAGGGTAAGACCCTCTCTTACAAGGTCCCTGATCACATCAAGGCCCAACACCCTGAATTTCCCTGGTCTATGAGAGACACCACAGAAAGAGCAGTTCTTTACGCACCCCCTGGCGATCTCTATGAGAAACATGTTCCCGAATTCCGTTTTCTCAGTAAAAATAGTGGTGTAAGCAGGAAACACATTAATGTCGGATACTGACGTCGAAACAAGGTCCTCTTCTCCTTCGCAGTCAGTGAATCGACCTGTTCGATCATAACGCGGCTGATACAGCGGAGGCGGAATTTT
>CAYSOQ010000120.1:0-4946 GCA_964432685.1 uncultured bacterium | reverse complement strand
GGCCGCACAGCGAGACGCTCTCCTCAATATAAACGGAGAGCCCCTGGGAGGGGTAATAGTACGGAGCACTGTACGCGTTTACAACACCCGCCAGGGCAAGGAGAAGAGCGAGTGCCGGAAGAATTATCTCCGCCTTTCCAACTGTCAGCCGTTTCATCTGCCACTCCGAAGGGACAAATATTTATCCACGATTTCTTTGAATACAGGGGCCGCGGCCTTTCCCCCGCTCCCCCCATGCTCTATGATTACTGCCACACAAATTTGCGGGTCCGCCGAGGGCGCAAACCCCACGAACCAGGCGTGGTCTCTCTCCAGGTACTTGAGTTCTTCATCCGGTATCTTCTCATCAGGCAGGGCAACAACCTGGGCGGTACCAGTTTTCCCCGCGATACTTACCCCGCTTATCCTCGCCCGGCCTCCCGTCCCATGTTCCCCCATCACAGCTTTTTCCAATGCATTCCTGAGAAACCCGACATAGCTTTTTTCAAGGTCTAGAGTTCTGCGAACAATTCCTGCTTCCCCTTTCCCATCAGAAGGCCTGGAACTTTCCCCCTTTATGATTCGAGGAGATACCACCTTCCCTCCATTGGCAATCGTACTATATGCAACTGCCATTTCTACCGGAGTTACGGCGAAATAGCCCTGACCGATGGAGGAGACAACCGTGTCACCATCGTACCACCTTTCCTTGAAGCGTTTCCGCTTCCCCTCTCTTCCCGGGACAATTCCTACAGCCTCCGATGGGATGTCGATCCCGGTCTTCTCATTGAGCCCGAAAAGGGAAACCCACCTCCGAATATTGTTAACCCCTGCCGTAAGCCCAAGGTTATAGAAGTAGACATCACATGATTCCACGAGAGCCTTCTTCATATTCACATCCCCGTGGCCTCCTCTTTTCCAGCACCTGAACCTGGATTTCCCAAGTAAGAATTCCCCCCCGCAATAAAACTTCGTCTCCTCGCTCATGAGGCCATCCTGAAGTGCTCCCAGGGCGAGTATCGGCTTGATGGTAGACCCAGGCGCATAAATCCCCTGTGTCAACCTATTCTGCAAAGGCTTTTTATTGTTTCTCATGAGGCGCTTCCATTCCCTGTTCCGGATCCCCCTGGCAAACATGTTCGGGTCAAAAGAGGGAGAGGAATATGCAACGTACACGTCCCCCGTTTCGGGATTCATTCCGAATATGGCCCCCACCCTGCCCTTTAAAAGGCGGGCCGCTTCCTCCTGGAGCCGAATGTCCAGACTCAGCCGGATATTCTCCCCCTGCTTCGGCTTCTCGTAACTCAGTTCCTTTTTCTCCCTGCCGAGGGCATCTACTTCAAGCCTCCTGATTCCATCCCTCCCGTGGATTTTCCCCTCAGAGGCCCGCTCCACACCCATCTTCCCCACGTAGTCACCGAAGATCACTCCCTTTTCCTTGTACCGTTTGAGATCATCCAGGTCCGCTTCGCTCACATATCCCAATACGTGAGAAATGAGAGATCCGAAAGGGTAATTACGCCTTGGATCGAAGGATATGGAAAAACCAGGGACCTGTTCCATGTTTGTTTCGATAATGGAGACCTGGTCAAAAGTCAAATCGGAAATTATATTGATGCTTCCCAGGGGATTTTCATTCTTCGCTGATAGAATCCTTTCCCCTGTCTCCTCCAGATCGAGTTCAAGTATGGTCCCAAGAAAGGAAAGTTCCCCCTCCACATCGACCACATCGTAGGGGATAACCACAAGATGGAAGACAGGCTTAGAATCAGCAAGAACCACGCCGTTACGATCCAGGATGAGACCCCTTGGTGCCCTAACAGGTTTCAGCCGGACCCTGTTCTCCTCGGACTGGGCATAGAAAGCACTGAACTGGATAACCTGCAGGTAATAGAGGCGGGCAAGAAGAACGAAAAAAAGGATGGTTGAAAGAAAATATACGATCTTTACCCTTCTGTTTACCTCGGGGTCTCTCTCGAACTTCCTGATTCGGGGGCTCATACTAATAAACCAGAAGGCCTGTCCTTCGGATCAGGCTGTAAAAAATTGGAATGGATACAAAGGAATTGAGTGCAATTCGAATTATTTCCTCAAGCGGGAAATATATCCCAGGGGAAAAGGAATAGGCTGCACTGTTCAGGATGGTAAGTATTACTGTCTCGACGAGGAAGATAATCGATACGGATATGAACAGGAAGAGTTCACTCTCCACGTAGAGCCTCCGGTAAAAGTATCTCCCTAAATAATAGATGGAGAGGGTGAGAAAGAATAGGCTCCCCACGTTGCCGCCCAGGTAGATATCCCGAACCGCTGAAAGAAATATAGCCGGGAGAAGAGCCCACTCACTGTTCTCGAAGAAAGAAAAATATGCAATCACAATAAGGGGAAAGTCAATGATAAGGTATTGGGGAAACACCTTTTCAATGAGAAGGATGTTCAGTAAAAGTCCCGCAAGGGCAAAGATGAAAGGAAAGATGAATCTCCTCACTCTACCCTTCATCGCTTCCTTCCCGTGAGCGAGCGGCTGGCGGAGAGCTGGAGTACGTATACGCTTTCCAGTTTTCTCAAATCTACGAAGGGTGAAAGGTCTACCTTCTTGAAAATGGTCCCCTTTTCATCATCCACCCTGGTCACCACACCCGCAGGTGTTCCCGGAGGGAAGCTCCCCTCAAATCCCGTTGCCACCAGCATATCTCCCCCCTGGAGATCGTCTGTTAGGCGAACATATTTGAGCAGGCAACCGGACCCCGTTCCCTTAAGTATGCACCTCAGGCGGGTTCTTTGAATGCGTGCATCAAGGGAAAAACGGTGATCGATAATGGAAATTACAAATGAATTGGTGGGATAGACCCGGTACACCTTCCCCGCCACCCCCCCAGGTACGACGACTGCCATCCCGGGCTGGATACCGGCATTTTCCCCGACATCGATGAAGAAGCCGTTTGACCAGGGAGAAAGATCGTAGGAAATAACCCGTGCGGCAACTCCCTTCCTCCCCACCTGCTTCCCGTAGGCCAGGAGTGATTTGATCCGCTCATTTTCCCGCTTCACTTCATCGAGCTGCCCCACCCTCGCCCTGGCCTCGTCCAGGTCCTCCCTCAGTCTTCTGTTCTCCTTTGCAACTCCCGCAAGGAAAAGATAATCATCGAAAAATTGGCCGAGGCTCTCTTCGGTCCGGGAAAGGAGAGATGCCACGGGAAAAGTCACCGCCGCCACTGACCAAATAACCTGTCGAACCGGCAGGAGGGGTTTTCTTACTCGAATTGAAAACTGGAGCCCAACGATGAAGAGAGCCAGTGCAATCGTGATCCCAACATGCCTTTTAAGGAATTTCCTCATTGGCCGGTCCCGGAGGGTTAGTCGTGATAGGTTATCCTCTTCAACAGTTCGATCTCATCGAGGACTTTCCCAGACCCGAGGACCACAGCAGAGAGAGGGTCCTCGGCAACCAATACGGGGAGCCCCGTTTCCTCTCTAAGCATTATGTCCAGGTTTTTCAGAAGGCCACCGCCTCCGGCAAGAACGATCCCCCTATCGAATATATCTGCAGCCAATTCCGGGGGAGTATCTTCAAAAACCGCCTTCACCGCATCGACGATGACCTTGACGGTCTCCGCGAGAGCCTCACGTATCTCATCGGAATTGATTTCGAGAGACTTGGGCACCCCCGAAACGAGATCCAATCCCTTGACTTCCATGGTCTCCACCTGGCCCGAAGGAAAAGAATTACCTATTGTTACTTTGATAAGCTCCGCAGTGGGCTCACCTATCATCAGATTATATTTTCTCTTGATGTACTGGAGTATGGCTTCATCCATCTTGTCTCCTGCCACCCTCACAGACTGGCTTCTCACGATCCCCCCCAGGGAAATTACTGCAACCTCACATGTACCCCCGCCGATATCCACGATCATATTACCTGAGGGTTCCGTAATGGGCAGTCCCGCTCCAATCGCCGCGGCAAGGGGTTCTTCAACGAGATATACCTCCCTGGCCCCTGCTGATTCTGCAGATTCTTTGACTGCTCGCCTCTCCACCTCGGTGCAGCCAAAGGGGACACAGATGATAATCCTTGGACGCACGAGGGCCCGCCTGTTATGGGCTTTCCTTATGAAATAGCGGAGCATCGCCTCGGTCACCTCAAAATCCGCAATCACCCCGTCCTTCATGGGACGGATCGCCACTATATTTCCGGGTGTCCTCCCGAGCATCCTCTTAGCTTCAGTCCCCACGGAAAGAACCTTTTTCGCTCCCCTTTTATCCCTGTGCACAGCCACCACTGAGGGTTCTGAACAAACAATCCCCTTTCCCTTCATATATACAAGTGTATTAGCCGTACCGAGATCGATCGCCAGGTCGTTGGAAAAAATCCCAAAGAGTTTATCCAGGAACATACGTATCCTCCAAGATCCTAATTACACAGTACATTAGCATACTTTAGCCCATATTAGCAGTGAGAAATAGCATATTCAACAACATGGGGAAGAGAAGGTGGTATTCTCCTATCCATTTCACTCCTTCACCCATCTTGTAATTTGCCTGGGGATGGATTATAGTTATCTTCGCCTAATTTCACCAACCGATGAAGTGCCTGGAGGCTTTCCATGCTCGGATCTTTGCGAAGAAACGCTCAATCCTGGATAATCAAGGGTGTCTTGTGGCTTGTAGTAGCCGCCTTTGTGGGAACCATATTCCTCGTCTGGGGAAGGGGAGGAAACGTCGCGAAAAGCGATGCGGCCGTCATCGTCAATAAGAGGGTTATCTCCATCTCCCAGTTATATGAGGAAGTACAGAATCTCGAGAATGTATACCGGCAGGTATACGGAAAGCTATATGATAACAAGCAGATAGACAAATCAATCCTGAAGAGGGAAGCTCTTAATAACCTTATCGACAGGGAACTCTTGAGGGAAGCCGCCGAGAATCTAAACATCCATGTCACTGACAGGGAAGTCAAGCAGGGTATC
>CAYSOQ010000119.1:0-4950 GCA_964432685.1 uncultured bacterium | reverse complement strand
CTCCCCTCATCTGAAGCCTCTCTCCGTCCAGGTCAAATACCCCATCGATCCCTTCAACCCTCAGGGAAGGGGTGGTTGCGACCACATCTCTTGTGAGAGCAACCTCTCTTTTATCAAAATCAACCACTCCACCTTTCCCGGTGATTTGCATATTCTCTCCACCCACAATCGTCACCTTTTCCGTTGTGACCAGGGATTTGGAGTGCCTGTCATACACACCATCGGGAAAGGAATAAGTGTAAAGGGGGCCCTGTCCGAAGGTGCCCTGAACGTCATCGAAATAGATAAGGTCAACTGACCGGTAATAATATGCCTTCGCCGCTCCAAACTCCACCTCACTCCCTGCAGGGGACACCTCCCGGATAATAAAATCCCTCATGACCATATCTGCGTCTTCCCCCCTCACAGTGTTCTTCTTAATCTTATTTATCGGATTATTTGCCTCTTGATTTGAGTAGCAGGAAAAAATAAATAGGAGGAGGATAATGGGGAGGGGGAAAAGGATTTTGTTATTCATGTTTGATATGATACCACCGATTCGGTGGCTCTGGAAGGAAGAGGAGGTACCACCGAGCATGAAGGGTATGGATATCAGGATCGGTATTTGGCAGTCACGTCACTCCATAACCCCTGATTTTTCAATATAAATTCTATAATTTCCCTCACCGCTCCCCGGCCGCCCGGCCGGGAGGCCACATAGAGGGCGTTTTCCTTCGCCTCTGGAACCGCATCGCCCACGGCAGCACTGAAGCCCACCCTGGACATGATAGGAACATCCACTATGTCATCTCCCACATAGGCGATCCCATCATTTTCAATCCCCGTGAGCTCCACGATCTCATCGAGGGCGGAGACTTTATCGAATCTCCCCTGGTATAGGAGTTCAATCCCCAGTTCCTCTGCCCTCCTGGCAACAACATCCGACGTCCTCCCAGTTATGATGCCCACCTGGATACCAGCCCTCTGGGAGAGCTTGATTGCATGGCCATCCTTCACATCGAAACATTTTGTTTCATGTCCCCCATCGGAAAAGATAATCCTCCCATCTGTCAGGACTCCGTCCACATCTAGGAGAAGGAGCTTTACCTTCATTGCACCTTCGATTGCATGGAGTTCAGTTTTTCCCGTCATGTAACATTCCCCCTCAACAGATCGTGAATATGGATAACTCCCACGAGGCTCTCCTTATTCTCGTCGAAAACGAAGAGGGAGGTGATCCTGTTCCGTTCCATGAGCGAGAGTGCCCCTGCCGCAAGGTCATTCTCCCTGATCTCCTTCGGATTCGTGGACATCACATCCTTCGCCTTCGTGGAATACACATCGATCCCCTCTGCCATAGCCCTTCTGAGGTCACCATCGGTAATCACTCCGATCAGGTTTCCCCCCTCATCTACCACGCCTGCAACCCCGAGGCGTTTTGAAGAGATCTCGTATAGGACATCCGTGAGATCCGTTTCTGGACTGGTGAGTGGAACCTCATCTCCCCTGTGCATCAGATCCCCCACGCTCGAAAGTCTCTTCCCAAGAGTACCCCCCGGATGTAGAACCGCAAAATCCTCCAGGGAAAAGCCCTTCTCTTTCAAGAGAACCACCGCAAGCGCATCCCCCACTGCAAGTGCAGCAGTAGTGCTTGCAGTAGGAGCCATTCCCAGTGGACAGGCTTCCCTTTCAACACCCACATTGAGGACCACATCGGCGTACCTGGACATGGTGGACGAGGCGTTTCCCACCATGGCGATGATTTTCACGCCCATCCTCCTCATCACAGGGAGAAGAGATAATATTTCGCCGGTTTCCCCTGAATTTGAGAGGGCAATTACCACGTCGTTCCGGGTGATGATTCCAACGTCGCCATGGATTGCCTCCGCGGGATGGAGAAAAAAAGCCGGAGTCCCCGTAGATGCGAGGGTAGAAGCTATCTTCTTACACACGATTCCAGACTTTCCCATACCCGTGAGGACTACCTTTCCACTGGCCTCCTTAAGTATCCCCACGGCACTGACAAACTCATTCCCTACCCTTAAGGCCTGCTCCCTTACGGCATCTGCTTCTGCATTAATCACATCAACGGCCATGGATATGATATCTTCCGGCGCCATTATTCATCTCTCTCCGATAAATTTTTTCAACGACACCAGCGGGGCAATAAATTGTTCCACCTCACTGAGGGGTAGGCTGTTGGGCCCGTCACAGAGAGCGTGCTCAGGGTCGGGATGAACTTCTATGAAGATCCCATCAGCCCCCGCCGATATTGCAGATTTTGCAAGAGGAAAGGCAAGATCTCGCATCCCCCCTGAAGATTTTCCCATAGCCCCTGGAAGCTGAACGCTGTGGGTTGCGTCGAATACGACAGGCGCAAATTCCCTCATGAGATGAATGGAACGCATATCCACCACAAGATTATTGTACCCGAAAGTCGTCCCCCTCTCTGTGATGCACACTTTCTTGTTTCCCCTATGGTTTACCTTTTCTACTACATTCCCCATTTCCCACGGGGACATGAACTGGCCCTTCTTGATATTGACCCCCTTCCCGGTATCCCCGGCAGCCACCAGAAGATCCGTCTGCCTGCATAGAAAAGCGGGAATCTGGATGACATCGAGTACCTTCGATGCCTCAACCACCTGCCAAACTTCATGAACATCCGAGAGAAGGGGAAGTCCCATCCGGCTTTTCACTTCAGCAAGTATTTCGAGCCCCCTCTCGATTCCAGGTCCTCTGTAGCTGTCCAGTGAGGATCTGTTGGCCTTGTCGAAGGAGGCTTTGAATATGAGGGGAAAAGACAGCCTCTCAGATAGCTCTCCAAGGGCCTCCGCCACGGCAAAGACCGTTTCCCTGCTCTCGATTACACAGGGGCCTGCGATCACGAGGAGGGGTTCTCCCTGTCCGACGCAGACCTCACTACACACTTCGGTTATTTTCATGGGCTCACACTGGCTCCGCTTCCCTCTCCGACAATTTTTTCGCAGCTTTCACGAATTCCCTGAAAATGGGATGGGGAGCACTCGGCTTTGATTTGAACTCTGGATGGAACTGGCATCCCAGGAACCATGGATGGGCTGGAATTTCTATTATTTCCACGAGCTTGTCATCGGGAGATACCCCACTGAATTCCATGCCATTTTTCATAAGGATTTCCCTGAAATCATTATTCATCTCGTACCTGTGGCGGTGCCGTTCCGAGATCTCGGAAGAACCGTATGCAGAGATTGCGATGGTCCCCTCTTTCAAACTGCAGGGGTAGGCCCCGAGTCTCATTGTCCCTCCCATATCCTCAACTTCCATCTGTTCCGGCATCAGATCAATCACGGGATGTTCCGTCTCCCCATCAAATTCCTTCGAATTTGCCCCCCCAATACCGCACTGATGCCTGGCAAATTCGATTACCGCCACCTGCATCCCAAGGCATATGCCAAGGAAGGGAATCTGCTTCTCCCGGGCAAAGCGAGCCGCAAGGATCTTTCCCTCAACACCCCTCTTCCCGAACCCCCCCGGAACGAGGATACCATCCACACCCTTGAGGAGGGGTTCGGCACCACTCCTCTCTAGATCCTCGGAGTCTACAAATCTCAGTGAAACCCTGAGGTTATTGGCGATACCGCCGTGGGCCAGGGCCTCGTTCAGGCTCTTGTAAGATTCTTTCAGGTACACGTATTTCCCAACGATGGCGATTGTCACTTCCCCCATCGGGTTCTTCACTTTCTCCATGATGTCAAACCATTGTTCCAGGTGTGGATCCCTGGTCCAGATATTGAGAAGCTGGACTATCTTGTCATCGAGCCGTTCATGGTGGAAAATGAGGGGAACCTCGTAAATACACTCTACGTCCCGAGCGGTGATTACCGCATCCTCCCTTACGTTGCAGAAGAGGGCAATCTTAGACTTGATTTCCTTGGGGAGATCACTCTCAGCCCTGCACAGAAGCACATCTGGCTGGATACCAATCTCCCTCAATTTCTGGACGCTGTGCTGGGTAGGTTTCGTCTTGAGTTCCCCAGCGGTCTTGATATAGGGAACAAGGGTTACGTGAATGTAGACTACATTTTCCTTTCCTTTGTCCAGCCCTACCTGCCTGATTGCCTCGAGAAAGGGAAGTGACTCGATATCTCCCACCGTGCCTCCCACTTCAACTATCACCACATCGTACCCCGTGCCCGCACTGAAGATAACCCGCTTAATCTCGTCAGTTATGTGGGGAATAACCTGAACAGTCCCCCCCAGGTAATCTCCTCTCCTCTCTTTCATAATCACGGAATAGTAGATCTTACCGGTGGTACAATTGTTTTTCTCCGACATAATTGCGGAAGTGTAGCGTTCATAATGTCCCAGGTCCAGGTCTGTCTCTGTCCCATCATCTGTGACGAAGACCTCACCATGCTGGAGAGGGTTCATTGTCCCAGGGTCTACGTTGATGTATGGATCGAGCTTTAGGAGGGTGATTTTTAAGCCTCTCGCCTCTAGAAGTGCAGAAAGAGAAGCAGCTGCAAGCCCTTTCCCGAGGGAAGAAACCACTCCACCAGTGATAAATATATACTTTGGTTTCAAGGCCTTAGCCCTCCCTTGACATGATTACACGAACCCTATCCAGGTCTTTCGGTGTATCCACTCCGATAGGTTGATACTCCACTTTTAATACTTTGATATCATAACCGTAATCCATCCATCTCAATTGTTCAAGAAATTCCATCTTCTCGATTGGACTCGGCCTGAGTGCCCCCAGTTCAAGGAGAGTATCCCTTCTGAACCCGTAAATTCCAACGTGCCTGAGGAAGCCCCTGAATGAAGCTTTCTCCATGAAGGGGATGGGGGATCTGCTGAAATAGAGGGCATTCCCAGATAAATCCCGGACTACCTTCACTACATTGGAATCCTGGAAATCGTCCCATGAACTGTTTTCAGATGCCACAGTGGCTATAACGTCCTCTCCCCCCTCGAATACGGATGCGACCG
>CAYSOQ010000118.1:0-4958 GCA_964432685.1 uncultured bacterium | reverse complement strand
TTGTTTTGGTCATTTGTATTTAGAATTTAATATTTGTTTAGAGTTTCGTGCTTAGGATTTCGAGCTTTTTCGTTGTCCTCTGAACTCTGAACCCGGAACTCTGAACTATTTTTCTATTTCCCCTCGAACCGGGGGTTCCGCTTTTCCCGAAAGGCCCTCTTCCCTTCAACGAGGTCATCCGATTCAATGCACTCCCTGATCAGTTTGTCCGCTTCCTCAATATAGGCCCCGCCCAACTCCAGGCAGTCCATGCACATGCGGAGTATCCTTTTCGTTCCCTGTATCGAGAGGGGAGCGTTCTCTACAATCTCCCTTGCCGTCTCATATACGGCCTGTTCGAGTTCTTCCCCCGGTACAAGCCGGTTTACCAACCCTATTTCCTCTGCTCTAAGGGCACTTACAGGCCGGGCAGTGTAAAATAGTTCCTTCGTAAAGGGAAGACCGAGTATGCTGACGAACCGCATGAGCCCTGCAGGCCTGTATATCACACCGAGCCTGGCGGGTGTCATGCCGAAGATGGATGTTTCCGATGCGATCCTGATATCGCAGGCACATGCGAGCTCCAGGCCTCCCCCGAAAGCGGCCCCGTTGATCATTGCGATGAGCGGCACCCTCGCATTTTCAACAACCCGTATCATGTCGTCGAAGGGGTTGGACGAGAGGAGCACCTGCTCCCCCCCATCCTCTTTGGAGGGGATCGCGTTGATATCATATCCCGCACAGAACGCCTCCTCCCCTTCCCCCCGCAGAATCATACAGCGCAGTTCCCCATCTTCATTCTTTTCCTCGATTAGATCCTTCAAACTCACCAGCATATCCATGGTGAGGGCGTTCTTCTTTTCAGGGTTCGAAATACTCACCGTTCCTATCATTCCTTCCTTTTTGTAATAAATATCAGCCATTCATACTCCTCCTAATCTTCATTCCCCTTTCCCTCTCCCCGGTGAAAAACTTTCCCTGCAATCGTCCGCGGTGGAGAGAGTCCAAGCCCCAACCCGGCAAACAGGAAGAACCCGCCTATTACGAGCATACCCAGCGACATCCTTACCAGGGACCCCATGATGGTATCCCATTCCGGAAGGAAGGAAAAATTGGATGCCCCCGTAAACAGGGCCCCCGTAGCGATAACTCCGAGAATAAGGCTGAGTCCCGGGACCTTTACCAGGGAAGGACGAAAGGCTGTGCGTGTCTTCCTAAGAAGGAAGATATATAGAACAGTCGTGTGAAGCACGATCCCGAGAGTAGATGCCGATGCCAGTCCGGCTACCCCATACTTCACCATCAGGAAATAGTACCCCGGCAGGGTGAGAAGCCAGGCGGCAGAGCCTATGATGGTCGGGGTGATTGTGTCTTTCATGGCGAAAAACCCTCTAGCGACGATATTCTGAGAACACCAGAAAGGAATCCCCAGAGCAAACATGGAGAGGGCATAAGCTGTGTGGACAGTGTCATTGAGGCTGAATGCTCCCCTCTTGAACACAACCAGGACGATTTCCCGGGAAAAGATAAAGGCGAAGGAAGCCGCTATGGTGGAAATAAAAAAGACCCAGTCCAGGGCGTTTGTCAGATCCTCCACCATGGCGCGCACATTCCCCTTTGCAGCCTGCTCCGCCAGGAATGGATAGGATGCAACTCCGGAAGCCTGCCCAAAAATCCCGATAGGGACCTGAGTAAGCCTCCTGGCGTTGTTGAGCCAGGTGATGGCTCCCACGACGAGAAATGATCCGAAGACCCTGCTCATCCATTCGTCGACGAACACCAGGGAAAAGCCGAGCATAATGGGGAGGGAGAGGCGCACAAAATCGCGGAATCCCCTGTTCCCCGTATCGAAGATAAAGCGGACCCTTAAGCCCGTCCTGTATGCCCCGAGGGCTTGTATTAAAAAATTTCCCACGAAGGAACCTGCGAGAACTCCCCAGGCAAAACCTTCCATGCCGAGCCTCTTCCCCAGCAGTAGTCCGCCAAGGATTATTCCACCGTTGTAGATAATTGGAGCAAGAGCGGGAACCAGGAATTTTCCCCGGGCGTATTGGACCGCCATGAATAGCCCACCCCCGTAAAAGAAGATCTGGGCAGGCAACACGATCCGTGTAAGACGGGCAGCATAGGCTATCTGGCTCCCTGTAAAGCCAGGTGCGATAATCGGAACCAGGCGCTCCGCAAAAATCTCTCCCACGATAATGAGGAGGAGAAGTAGCAGTGTGAGGACGCAGATAATCGATGAGAAAGCTTCGTTCCCCTCCTCCAGGCGATCCTTACTCAGGTAGGCGGCATAGATGGGAATGAAAGTGATACTCAAAGACGCACCTGCTAGAAGGTAGTTAAGAAAATCAGGAATGGTAAATGCTGCAAAATACGCATCCGTTTGAGCCGTCGCTCCCTGAGTGTACGCAATGACTGCATCACGGGCAAAACCCAGGATGCGGCTAAGGAACACGCTGCTCATCATTATGAGAGCGGCCATCCCCATTTTTTTCCTGGTAGAAGTCAATGCAACTCCTCCCCCCTGGACGAAACAGCAGGATCGTTTATTATACCGAAAATAGGGAGTTACAAAATTCAAAAAAATATATGATAAAGAAGGGATTTCTATGTACAATAGAAATTACAATAAAACACTATTTGATTATCATCCAGGGATAGAGGAGGTGGGTTGTGCTGCGAAATTACCCTATGGAAGCCAGGCTGAAAGATGGTACAGCAGTAATTCTTAAACCTTTCGAGAAGAAAGATAAAGATGCCCTATACGAGTTCTTCGTCACACTCCCCGAAGAGGACAGGATCTATCTCAAGGATGACGTGACCGATCCACTGGTGATTGAGAGGTGGGCAAGGGAGCTCAACTATGACCGGGTATTTCCCCTCCTGGCCTGGGATGGAAACAGGGTGGTAGGAGATGGGACGATCCACCGGAGCTCAACTGGATGGATGCGCCACGTGGGTACAATCAGGATCGCCATTGAGAAGGGGTTCCAGCGGAAGGGGCTCGGCACGGTCATTGCGAAAGAACTTTTCTACTTCGCCCTCAAATCAGGCCTCGAGAAGATCGTGGCTGAGATGCATGATGTGCAGTTTGGCGCTCACAAGGTCTTCGAAAAACTGGGGTTCAAGAGGGAAGCAACTCTCAAAAACCATGTGGTTGACCAGATAGGGGTAAAACACGACCTTTTCATCTACACGATGGATCTCGCACATTTCTGGGAAGAGCTCAGGGACCACACTGATTTCTCTATCCCCTCGAGCCCAATGGAACACTGAGAATCATCCTGGAAGTTGGGCCAATTATAGAAGGAAAAATACCTTCCCCCCTTTGAGGGCTTCCAGGAGATCACCCCTGTTCACGGAGTTATTTCCAACGTTGCACTGCCTCCTGCCGAAAAGGGACCTGGTCCCTCCCTCGATCCCCACCCTGGCGAGAATAATCCTCCTCGTTGGAAAACCAAGAATTCTCTTTAAGGTTTGGCGGCTCTTCAGTAAAAACAGCCCCAGGGAGACTTTCTTTGCCCTCCCGTCACAGACCACTCCCACGATACGAACCGGGTTGTCACGGCGCCTTCTCGCTGCGTCCCTTACCTGGGAAAGGGCAAAGGTAGTTGAGCGTGCAACCACGAGGTCAAACCCATGCTGCTCGGCAAGGACATTTATCCCCTCCATTTCTCCACCTGATAGGCAAAAAGGGAGTAGTAAAATTCTAACCTCATTCTCTTTTTGGGGGACATATCTGAGTCTCATGAGAGGTTCAACGCAAATCCGTATTAAACTGCTCTGATAGTACTATGGGGATTACTTTTCCTTCCTCTTGTCCGCGAGTATACGGTTGAGGTCCTCAACTACCACCTCGGGCCGATGCCCTCTATTGAAAGCCGTATACGCAATCGTTTCCTTCTTAGAACTGGGGCATGTGAGGCATCTTTTCCCGAAGTACTCTGAAATTTTCCCTCGCAGGGCAGGATGGGTTTTTATCACATCTGATAGAATAGAATCCACCTTTATGGGCCCTATCTTCCTTTTCATAACATCCCTCCAGAACTCCTCATGATTCCCTGGATATTGTGAACATACCAGTATTAAACGATACCTTTCCCTGTGGTTCAATCTAAAATATAAAATGTTCCCGTTCCATAGCTGAGTATTTCTCCCTTTCCCCCTTTCACCTCACAGGTTCCGAACACGATGTGACGTCCCTTCCTTACTACTTTAGATTCAGCAAAAATCATCTCCTCCCTAACAGGTAGAAGGAAGTTAACCTTCAATTCGATGGTGGTAAAACGGGCAGATTCTCCCATGATACTCTTGATGGCGGCAGCAATCGATACATCTACCAGTGATGAAATGACCCCGCCGTGAAGTACGTCGAGACTGTTCTTCCATTCCTCTTTTATGATACAGGACACTTTTCCAGCCCCTTCCCCGGCACGAAGGAGGGTGAAGCCCATCGCCTGGCAAAGGGGAAATTGGTTGAATCGATCCCGGTATGTCTCCTCTTTAAACCCTTCCATTTCAGGACCTGTCGAACTTATGGAATTTCATCGTAAATCCCCCTCTTCCCTGGGAGAGGGAGCGCAAATCAGTGGCGTATCCGAACATGTTCCTCAGGGGAACTTTTCCACCTATGATGGAGCTTCCCCCCCTTGGTTCCATCGAATCCACCTTACCTCCCCTGGATGAGAAATCTCCCAGAATCGTCCCGATAAACTCTTCCGGTGCAGAAATTTCAACATCCATCACCGGCTCTAGGAGTACAGGAGTTGCCGCCCGGTACGCTTCGAGAAATGCTGATGCGGTGGCCACCTTTGTGATCTGGGGAAGCTGCCTGGAGTTGGGAAATTCCACACCAAGGAGTTCTACCAGTATATCTTCCACTGGATACCCGAAAGCCCCATACCCCGAACCTTCCTGGATTACCATGAGCACGGCCTCACGGGTCGCATCTGGAAAATGGTCCATGAATTCTCCCA
>CAYSOQ010000117.1:0-4987 GCA_964432685.1 uncultured bacterium | reverse complement strand
TCAACAGTATCTCCAGCGCAAGGTAGACGCGGGTGTACCGTCCATCGACCTGGAGCGCAGCGATTACACACTCACATTCGGCACGAACCTCCTCGAGGAAACCCCATCACCCATCTTCTTCAACCGTATATACGGTAAGTTGAAAGCCGGGAGGGCCAGGTCGGGCCTGAAGATGGTCCATGCGAGTTCAAGAGCGTCCCAGGCGGGAATCAACGCCACCGAATGGGTCCGGACTAAACCGGGATCCCTGGGAGTTCTCGCTCTCGGCATGGCATATGTCCTCATACGTGATAAAAATTACGATTCAAGGTTCCTCTCAAACCACACGAAGGGGTTCAAGGAAGGAAAGGAAAATTTTCTGAAACTCGTATCTAACGATTACTACCCTGACAGGGTTTCCAAGGTTACGGGAATCCCCGCAAAGACTGTCATACGCCTGGCCCGTGAGTTCGGCTCCGCAAAGGCCCCCATCGCACTCTCAGGAGGAATGGCTGATAGGTCTGAAATGGGTCTATTCAACGAATGGGCTATTAATTCTCTTAATGCACTCACCGGAGGGTTCGCGGTTCCCGGGCTCTGGAAGGACGCAAACCCTCAACCCTTTGAAAGGCCGGTTGAGGCTCTCCTCGATACAGAGTCCCTCAAGGTGAAAAAGGGGGGAGGGGCATCTGGATCCTCCAGCATTCCCGTCTCATGGGCTGTGGAACAGATGCCGGAGATCTTCCATAAGGGTGTTGGCAAAAACCTGGAGACCCTTATGATTGCCCAGGCTAATCCCATTTACCATGCAGCTGATAGGGAAACCTGGGAAAAATACCTCCTCTCAACTCCCACAGTTGTCCAGTTCACATCGATCCTTGATGACACTTCACCCTATGCAGATGTAGTCCTTCCTGTTTCCACCTATCTTGAGCAGTGGGATCTCACTCTCCCTGTCCCGGGCCTTCCCTTCGCAAGTTCGGGTCTCGTTCAGCCCATCGTGAAGCCCTTCGGAGGAACCCGTTCTCTCGGGGACGTAATCATAGAACTTACAAAATCGGGTGTCGGGTCCATCGGAAGAAAGGGCCCATCCAGTTACAAGAGCTACATTCAGGATAAGGGGAAAGCCCTTTTTTCAACTGCAAAGGGCACTCCTTTCTTCGAGGCGGTATCACTCAAATTCCTGGAAGAACTTCGGAAACGTGGATGGCAGGTTTACAGTTATCCCAAATTCGGCGACTTCTGGAAGTTGATGACAGAAAAAGGGGGGTGGTGGGAACCAGACGGATATTCCACCACAAACTGGAGAAGTAGAGGTAGTTTCACCTTCATGAATATCCCTGAACTTTCCCGTCTCCTTGAGAAGAGGGGAAAGGGGGGCGAAGGTGAAAAAGAGAGGAGGGATGCTCCCCACCTGTGGCTCGAGAAAAAGCTCGAATCGGATGAGGAGGATGCCACATTCACGCTCGTTCCCTTCAACACCATCTTCAACATTACAGGAGATGGAGCAAGCCAGCCTCTCCTTCAGGAACTATTCGGCCTCCAGCAGCGAGAGTTCTGGAAAACATGGGCAGAGATTAATCCCGAGAGGGCGGAAAAACTTGGCATACAAGATGGTGACACAGTCAAGGTCAGTTCCAGGAAGGGAAGCATCCTCGTTACGATAAAAGTGATCCCCACCGTTTCCGAGGAAACTCTCGCAATCCCCGTTGGACAGGGACACCGGGGGCTTGGAGAATATGCGGACGGGGTCGGTTCGAACCCTATCGATATTATGTAACAACTGGAAGACTCGTTGAGCTGGAGAAACTCTCTCCTGTCGACAAGGGTAAAAATAGAGAAGATCAGTTCATAAAGGAGCAGTTTGATGAAATGGGGCATGATCATAGACCTGCAGAAATGCACCGGTTGTGGAGAGTGTGCGGCCGCCTGCAAGATTGAAAATAACGTGAACATCGTGACCCCGGAGCAGTCCCATATGGGGAGATCCATGCTCTGGATGGACATGATCACCATTCATGAAGGAGAATATCCCCGTTTGCGGATCAAGCAGATCCCCAGGCCCTGCATGCACTGTGACCATCCGCCCTGTATCAAGGTGTGTCCCGTCCGGGCCACCTACAAGAATGACGAGGGGATCGTCACGCAGATCTTTCCCCAGTGTATAGGTTGCCGCTACTGTATGGTGGCATGCCCCTACACGGTGAAATCATTCAACTGGTATACGCCCGAGTGGGCACCTGGAATACGGAAAACGACTAACCCGGATGTATCGGCGAGGCCCGCCGGAGTGGTGGAAAAATGCACCTTCTGTATTCACAGGCTTCAAAAGGCAAAGGAAGAAGCCAAAGCGGAAAATCGGGAGCTCAAGGTAGAGGATTACCAGCCAGCCTGTGTGGAGAGCTGTCCAACAGGGGCCATGGTTTTTGGGGACCTCGACAACAAAAACCATGAGGTAACAAAGCTGATGCACAGCCCCCGGGCAGTACGGCTGCTCGAGGACCTGGGCACTGAGCCGAAGGTCATCTATCTGACGGAGGAGGATTAAATGGATAGAATTACCCAAGAACCCCATCCCGATGCCACTCTGCTCAACCCGATCGAAAATCCCGGGAAAAAATTCTACCTGATCGTAGCCGTTCTCCTCTCCATCATCGCCTATACGGGCTACATCTATATCCGTCAGGTCTATTACGGCCTGGGCGTCACCGGGATGGCCCAGCCCATCACATGGGGTTTCTACATCATAAACTTCGTGTTTTTCATCGGCATCAGCCACGCAGGGACCCTGATATCAGCCATCCTCCGCCTTTCTAAGGCCGAGTGGCGCCGGCCCATCACACGAATGGCGGAAGTAATCACGGCGATCGTACTCGCTATTGGAGGGATACACCCCATCATAGACCTTGGCCGTCCAGACAGGGTCATGCACCTCTTTTACAACGGCCGCCTCCAGTCGCCCCTCCTCTGGGATGTGACGAGCATTACCGCCTACTTTACGGCAAGCACCGTCTACCTTTTCATCCCCATGATTCCGGACATTGCGATTCTGAGGGACCGCGGTGTGAAGCCCCAGTGGCTCTACAAATTTCTCTCCTGGGGTTGGACGGGAACGGAGAGACAGCATAAAGTGCTCGAACGGGCCATGAACATCCTCATGGTTATGGTGATTCCCATTGCGATTTCGGTCCACACGATCATATCCTACATCTTCGCAATGACCATTCAGCCTGGATGGCACAGCACCATTTTCGGCCCCTATTTCGTAGTTGGAGCGATCTTTTCAGGGATCGCAGCGATTCTCGTCCTGATGATCGCCTTCCGTAAATTTTTCAAGCTTGAGGCTTACCTCAAAGAGATCCACTTCAACTATTTGAGCATCCTCCTGCTGATCATGTCCCTCATCTGGTTCTATTTCACCTTCTCCGAATATCTGACAGGGTTCTACGGGAACGAACCGAATGAGATGCGGGTCTTCTGGTACAAGTGGTCCGGGGACTATTCTCCCTATTTCTGGGCCATGATTATTTGCAACTTCGTCATCCCCGTGGGGATTCTCTGCAACAGGAAGACCAGGAAGATTCCAGGTATTTTATTCGCATCCATCTGTGTAATCGCAGGGATGTGGCTGGAACGGCTAAATATCGTGGTCCCCTCACTTGCAAACCCGCGCCTTCCCTATGCCACGGGAATCTACATCCCGAGCCACACAGAATGGACGCTCTTCATCGGGGCAGTTGCGGTATTTCTCCTGGGATACATTGTCTTTGCCCGTTTCTTCCCGGTCATATCAATCTGGGAAATTGAGGAAGGGAGAGAAGAAGGGGCTAAAGTCGTGGCAGAGAGGGTAACCTCATACATGCCCGACACGGAACCCCCAGTAACAAGCGAATAGAGAGGTAAGACATGGATGATAAAATAATCAGGAAGCTTCAGGTTCTTTCCATCTCGTTAATATGGGTGCTCTTTACCGGCATCGCTGTATGGATTATCAACCTGATCATGGTTTCCCACGAATTACACGATGCGACAGACGCATCCGTGGCGATCAGCATCGTTGCAATCCCGATATTCTTCACACTCGCCGCTGTGCTCACTTACGTATTTATCGGCCTCCGCAGGGGACAGGACGAGGAGAAGGAAGAAGAGAGAGAGTAAACATGGTGTGTTTGAAATTTATCGACCGTCCCACCTGGAGGCGGAAACGGGGAGAAGGATAGCCATGGCAAAGAGAAACCTTCGATATTATGTTTTTCTTCACTTTGCGTTCATACTCGCAGTCACATTTACCCTGATTGGATGCGGAGGGGGGACACCCAAGTCTCCTGCTACCACACCTGGGAAGGGAAAAGTCAAAAAAACAGCTGTAATCCAGGAAGTTTCCCTTGTGAGTGACCTGATACAGGGACGAAAGGTCTTCGAGGACAAGAATTGCAGCAAATGCCACTCTGTCTTCGGACAGGAAGAGAAGTTGGCCCCTCCCCTTCAAACTACCCGTATCAGGGGCAGTTTCCTCGATATTTTCTCTAACATATGGAACCATGCCCCCGCAATGGCCGTTCAGATGAGGAAAGAAGGGCTTCCCCGGCCCCAGTTCGGCACATCTGAACTGAATCATGTTGTATCCTTCATTTACATGCTTCCCTATCTCGGTAAGCCAGGAAGCAAGGTGCAGGGTGAGAAACTGCTCGGAGAGAAAGCGTGCCTCATTTGTCATACCATCGGAGGAAATGGGAAAAAAGGAGGGATTTCCCTTGACGTCCTCGCCCATTACGAATCCCAGGTGGTTCTCGCTCAGAGGATGTGGAACCACGGGCCCGTTATGCTCAGCCAGATGATCTCAACAGGGACTCCCGTCCCCAAGTTTTCAGGAAATGACATGAATGACCTCTTCGCAACCCTTTCCAGTGAGGGGAAGAATGGGAAGGAACGGAAGATCTCCTTAGGTGTTGGCAGTGCAGAAAAGGGTGAAAGGATTCTCAAGGAGGAGAAATGCCACGCCCCGCTG
>CAYSOQ010000116.1:0-5032 GCA_964432685.1 uncultured bacterium | reverse complement strand
TTTTTCAAAATATTGAGATCATAAGGAAATTTTCAGAAGACTTACCTAAGGTTCCGGTCGATATCCAGCAGATGAATCATGTTTTCATGAATCTTATTCTAAATGCCGCTCAAGCCATGCAGGGAAAAGGCAAACTCACCATAAAGACTTTTTTAAAGCCGGAAAACGACATTGTCTGTATAGAGATGGCCGATACAGGGACGGGTATTTCCGAGGAGATCCGTGAAAGAATTTTCGAACCATTTTTTACTACGAAGGATACAAAAACGGGAACCGGACTGGGCCTTTCCACTGTATTTGGCATCGTCGAGAATTACGGAGGATTCATCTGCCTTGAAAGCGAAGAGGGGAAGGGGACGGTCTTCAGGACTTACCTCCCATCTACGAAAGAGGAATCCACTGAGATATTAAAGGAAAATTCCCCTGACGAGGTGGACGTTAAGGGAAGAGGGAAACTCCTCTTCGTAGAGGACAATGAAGAGGTGAGAATGTCGACGAAAGCACTACTGGAAGCCATGGAGTATGAGGTGGTGGCCGCATCTTGCGGAAAGGATGCCCTGGATATCTTCAATCATGAGAAAAATATAGATCTGGTGGTCACAGACATCGTCATGCCCTCAATGAATGGGAGGGAGTTGGTAACGAAGCTGAGGGAGATCGAACCTGGCTTGAAGGCTCTCTACGTTTCGGGATACGCAGACGATGTTATCCTCCGGTATGGGATCAGGCATAAGTCGGTAAATTATCTCCAGAAACCCTTCTCATTGATGGAACTGGGGAACAAAATAAAAGAAATTCTCTCTTAACCACCAATATTACAGGTTGCCCCTCTTCACAATCATCCTTTCAGAACTGTCAGCCCTATAATGGGGCTAAAGTATTACCCGATACTATTCGATAAAGAGTAAAGATCTTAAGTGTGAGAGGTGTCTGTTGGATTTAACTGCGAAAGTTATGGGGGGTATCCGGAAGGGAGGCGTCCCCTCGATGGATGACGCGATTATCCTCGATGAACTCCCCCTCGGTGTGGCCGTTATAGAGGAGGATGGAACGATCCTTTACCACAACGTGAGGATGACCCGGCTTCTCCATGCGTCGGAGGAAGATCTCGGCGGGAGGAATATCTTCGATTTTCCGGTGATGAAGAAGGCAAAAGAGGGAATAACACGGAATGAACTGAGGAGCGGGGAGAAGCAGATAGAGGTGAGCGAACACATAGATGGATCCGGAAAGGGAGATATCTTAGTTCTCTCCATCAAACCCTTCGAGGAATCCCACCTTATCATCACCGTACAGAAACAGAAGGAGGGAGAAGAGCTCAACAGGATCATCAGGGAGAGCAGGGACAGGTTCAAGACCATAGTGGACACCATAGAGGACGGGATCGTCGCTTTCGATTCATCCATGAAAATCATCCTCTGCAACTTTCCCTTTTCGACGGGATACGGAAAGGACCCGAGGGAAGTTGTGGGCAAAAATCTCGATGAGATATTCTCCCCCGAAGAATTTGGTGAAGAGAGGAACTACATATTTGAAGTATTGAAGGGTGGTGAGGTGGTTCACACCCGCCTGACGAGGAAAGTGGGTTCACGTACCCGACACTACTTCACCCGCTATATTCCGCGCATATCACCTGGAGGCGGCGTGGACAGCGTTCTTCGTATAGCTGCGGACCAGACCCAGAGGATAGAAGCGGAAAGGGAACTCATCCGGGCGAAAGAGTATATTGATAATCTCATTTCCTCGTCCACTGATGTCATATACTCCACCGACCTGGACGGGAATATCACAGTGTGGAACAGGGCTGCAGAGGAGACATATGGAAAAGAGGAAGATGATGCCATTTCCTACTTCGTGGAAGATGTCGTTAAGGAAAAATGGGGAGACTACTCCTTTCCGGAGGTCTTTGAAAAAGTCAAGGTAGATGGAAAAATGGTGATAGAAGTGGAGAGAGATCGAGCGGGGAAATCCTCCAGTTCCCTCTGTACTATCTCTCCAGTGTTGGATCCCAGGGACGGAGTAGTGGCAATATCCTTCATTGAAAAGGATATTTCCGATATCAAGAGGCTTCACGAAGAGTTGAAAGAAAATAACAGGGAGCTCGAGAGGCTCATTGTGGACCTTAAGGAGAGAGAGTCCCAGCTGATCCAATCGGAAAAGATGGCTTCCATAGGACAGCTCGCAGCGGGGATGGCCCACGAGATAAACAACCCCACGGGATTCATCAAATCTAATATTCAGACATTTTCGGAATACGCACGGGACCTCGAAACCTTCGTTTCCGAAATCCTCAAGAGACTGGATGGGGGAAAGATGGACGGTTCCCTCACAAAAATGGCAGAGGATCTGAATATCTCCTTTATACTCGAAGATTTGACAAACCTGGTTTCCGAGTCTATGGAAGGTGTCCAGCGGATCCAGCATATCGTTCAGAATGTGAAGACCTTCGCCCACAAGGGGGAGTTGGAGAAAGAGAGGGTAGACCTCACGAGCGTCCTCGAAGGGGCTATCACCCTCGCATGGAACGAGATCAAATACAAAGCCAGAGTGGAACGGGAATATGAGCCCGGCATAGAACTGGAATGCTTCCCCATCCAGCTTGGGCAGGTTGTTCTGAACATGCTGGTAAATGCCGCACAGGCTATTGAAGGGAAGGAAGGGGAGATCCGGGTCTCCACCTCCCGTGAGGGAGATAATGCGGTGGTCACCGTTTCAGATAACGGGAGAGGGATGCCAGAAGAGGTGAAAAAGAGGATCTTCGAACCTTTTTATACAACCAAGCCAGTGGGAAAAGGGACAGGGCTTGGCCTATCCATTGCGTACGATATTATCGTGGAAAAACATGGAGGGAAGATCGATTTCGCGAGCGAGGACGGGAAAGGTTCCACGTTTACAATGGAACTTCCCTTGACCAACGGAGGTAGATAAAAATGGAAAATTCACACACAATTCTCTGCGTGGACGATGAACAGAATATCCTGAATTCTCTCACGAGAATCTTCAGGAAGAAGGGATGGGAGGTCCACACGGCGCTTGGCGGCCGTGAGGCTCTTTCCATTGCGGAAAAAGAGCCTCTGGCAGTGATCATTTCGGACCAGAGGATGCCTGAGATGACGGGGATAGAGTTCCTGGAACAGGTGAAGGGGATCAAACCGGACTCTGTCAGGATCCTCCTCACAGGGTACGCTGAACTCGATGCGGTAGTGGGGGCCATCAACCGCGGGGAAGTCTGGCGGTACGTTACTAAACCGTGGGACAACGATACCCTCCTTGCAACGGTGCAGCAGGCACTGGACCACTACCTCCTCGTAGTGGAAAACAAGAGGCTAACGGATCTCACATCGCAGCAGAACGAAGAACTCAAGGAACTCAACTCGAACCTCGAGGAGAAAGTACAGCTGAGGACGGAGGAAATCACCAAGAAAAACAAACTGTTGAACGCCCTCTACGAGGAACTTGATGCGAGTTTCGTGGAATCCGTTTCCCTTTTCGCGAACCTTCTGGAGATAAGGGATTACCATGCAAGCGTCCATTCCAGGAAGATCGGCAGCCTTTCAAGAGAGGTGGCAGAAAAGCTGGGGATGGCTGAGGGCAAGCTGAAAGACGTGGAGATCGCAGCCCTTCTTCATGATATCGGTAAGATCGGTGTCCCCGACCAGGTGATCCGCACGCCCCTGACGGACCTCACTGACGAGGAACTCTCCCTTTACCGCAGGCACCCTGAGATAGGAGAAGCAGCGGTTCGTAACGTGAAAAGGCTCAAGAGAGCAGGGCTCTTTATCCGGCACCATCATGAACTTTATGACGGGTCGGGGTTCCCTGATGGGCTCAAGGGAGAAAACATACCGGATGGGTCACGGATAATATGTATTGCTGATTCACTTTACAGGATGGCAGATACGAGCAGCGTGGGGGAAGCCTATTCCCTCGAAAAGGCGGTTGAGTACATTGAACACAGGAAAGGCTCATTCTTCGACCCCATGCTAGTTGAAATATTTATGGATGTCCTGAAGACGAAACGTGACGAGATTGCCCAGAGGGCCGTGAAAGAAGTGACCATTGGCGACCTGAGCGAAGGGATGAAACTTGCAGGGGACCTCATCACGGGAAGCGGAATTCTCCTGGCTCCAGAGGGAGCAATAATCAAGGGGGGATACCTCGAGAAGATTCTGAGCTTTAATATGATTGACCCCATTGCAGGGAAAATCCTGGTCTTCGTCGAAGAGACAACCTGATTCACCCCTGACCTCCTCCACATATACCCTCAAATCCCTTGGAGTTGGGATAAGGGGGGAATATAATGGACCTGGTAGGCCTTCCCTGTTGAAGGATCTCGAGTCCATAAGAGGAGGTTTTTCCCATGTTACGCTACAAGATACTGAAAGATGCTGATGGCATGGATGTGTATGAAATCGATTCAGAGGGCTTTGAACTCCTTCACAATTCGATCCTGAACAAAGGAGCCTCCTTCAGTGAGAAGGAGAGAAAACTTTTCAAGATCGACGGCTATCTTCCCCCCGCCATATCTTCCCTGGAGCAGCAGGTTGCAAGAAGTTACGAAAATTTTACGAGCAAAGCATCCGATATTGAAAAATATATCTTCCTCCGCTCCCTTCAGGATAGGAACGAAACCCTCTTTTATGGCCTCTTGCTGGGGCACCTCGAGGAAATGATCCCAATAGTCTACACGCCAACCGTGGGCCTGGCATGCCAGCAGTACAGTCACATCTTCCGTTTTACAAGGGGTATCTTCCTCTCCCCGGGAAATATCGACAGGGTAGACGCCATTTTCCAATCGTTACCCTACCGGAACATCGAGATGATCGTTGCCACTGACTCAGAGGGGATCCTGGGAATTGGAGACCAGGGGATCGGCGGGATGGGGGGTCCCCACCGGGAGCCTTCCCTCTATGTCGCCGGGGGCGGGGTGTTTCGTTGCTGTGCAGTGGGGTTGTGGGGGGCGCCCGGGGGGTTGAACCCGCCCAGCGGCAGCGCCGGGGTGGCGGCGGGGAACGCCGGGACGCCGCCCTCA
>CAYSOQ010000115.1:0-5080 GCA_964432685.1 uncultured bacterium | reverse complement strand
ACCACACGTGTAGGCGACGTGGGTATGTTCATCGGTATTCTCATAATTTTCTTCACAACAGGTGTGTTCAACTATTTTGATATTTTCCAGGCCGTGGCGGACGGGAAGATCAGCGGCGGGCTCCTTACAATTGCAGGACTGGGAATATTCTTTGGGGCCGTAGGAAAATCCGCTCAGTTCCCCCTACACGTCTGGCTGCCAGATGCGATGGAGGGCCCTACCCCCGTGTCCGCCCTGATCCACGCGGCGACGATGGTGGCGGCAGGAGTCTACCTCGTAGCGAGGCTCTACCCCATCTTCACTCCCGATGCGTTCCTGTTCATCGCCTACACCGGGTGCATCACTCTCTTTATCGCGGGGACCATCGCAATCGTAATGAACGACATAAAGAAGGTCCTTGCGTATTCGACAATCAGCCAGCTCGGGTACATGATGCTCGGCCTGGGTGTGGGCGGGTTCACTGCCGGTATGGCTCACTTAACGACTCACGCCGCCTTCAAGGCCTGCCTCTTCCTCGGTTCGGGAAGCGTCATCCATGCAGTCCATACTCAGGATATCCGCGAGATGGGGGGTCTTTGGAAAAAAATGCCCATCACCTTCTGGACTTTCCTTGCGGCGACTCTTGCGATATCAGGGGTTCCCTTATTTTCAGGGTTCTACAGTAAGGACATGATCCTTGCAAACGCCCTAGAGTTCGGGATGAAGCACCCGAAGCACATGGTCCTCTTCGCTGTCGCTGTACTTACTGCGGGGATGACCGCTTTCTACATGTTCAGAATGGTGATCATCACATTCTTCGGGGAACCGAGGGATGCGGAAAAGCACCATCACGCCCACGAATCTCCTCTCAACATGACGATTCCCCTGATCATCCTTGGAGTTCTATCGATACAGTTTTTCTTCTCTCCATGGTTCGGTGATCTCGTAAAAAAGCCTGTGTTCAGCCCTGAATTGAAAGAACATGTTCTCCAGATCAAAGAGCCAGAACGATTTGCAAACCTCCCCGGGTTTGCATCAGTCCTTGCGGAGGAAGCCTCCCCGATTGGGGAAGAGTCTCCCGAAGATGCGGAAGAACGGGAGAAACATCTCGAGGAAGAGGAGCACATGGCCCACAGAGCCCACACTCTGGCGGGAAGAATTTCCATGTCCCTTGCATTTCTCGGGATACTTCTTGCGTTCATGATCTACTACTTCAAGGTGATCGATGCGGCGAAACTTTATGCCCTTTTCGCCCCTGTTCACCAGTTCCTTTCCATGAAGTGGTACTTCGACGAGATCTACTATTACGGAGTGGTACGGCCACTCATGAAGTTCAGCGCACTCCTCGCATGGTTCGACCTGCATGTAGTGGACGGGATCGTAAACCTGAGTGCCTCACTCGGAGTGTGGCTCTCATTCCTTACAGGTAAGTTTGATGATTTTGTGGTGGACGGGACGGTGAATGGGGTCGCCCAGTCAATGAGGGGGAGCGGAGGGTTTCTGAGGAAATTGCAGACAGGAAAACTCTACCATTATATATTCGTCCTCGCAGGAGGACTCCTGGTGATATTTATCGTGAAAGCCTTTTAAAGGGGGGCTAAGAGGAAATGGAAAATCACATATTAACCCTGATGGTCTTCACTCCTACGTTGGGGATCCTGGGTATACTTTTTGTGCCGAAGGGAAAAGACAATATTTGTAAAATTGTTGCATCTCTCTTCGCATTCATACCAGTGATCCTTGCTGTCAGTCTCTTCATGCGATTCGACAACAGCCTGCCGGGGGTGACGGACATTGGAACGTTCCAGTTTGTGGAACAGTATCCCTGGATCAGAGCGTTCAATATCGAGTACTTCATGGGAGTAGATGGGATCAGTGTTCCCATGGTTCTTCTCACGGCTCTCCTTTCATTTCTTGCTGTGGTGGGGTCATGGAACATTGAAAAGCAGGTGAAGGGATACTTGAGCCTGTTTCTCCTGCTGGAAACAGCCATGATGGGTGTTTTCTGTGCTCTCGATTTTTTCCTCTTCTACGTATTCTGGGAGCTCATGCTCCTTCCCATGTACTTCCTTATCGGTATATGGGGAGGCCCCAGGAAGGAGTATGCGGCCATCAAGTTTTTCCTCTATACGCTCCTTGGCTCTATTCTAATGCTCCTGGTGATGCTCGCCCTCTACTTCAACACGGTGAACCCCGAAACGGGGGGGCACACCTTCAACATGCTTCACTACATGAACCAGGCTAATCACAACAACTGGCTGAAGGTATTCGACGTACGGATAATACTTTTCATAGGGCTTTTCATCGGTTTCGCTATCAAGGTACCCATCTTTCCCTTCCACACCTGGCTGCCGGATGCTCACGTGGAAGCTCCCACGGCGGTATCCGTGATCCTTGCGGGGGTGCTCCTTAAGATGGGGGCCTACGGGATCCTGCGTATTTCCTTTCCCATATTCCCCGATGTGGCTAGATGGTTCGCCGTGCCACTGGCGCTCCTGGGAGTGATCAACATCCTCTACGGGGCTCTCTGTGCCATGGCACAGAGCGATCTCAAGAAAATGGTGGCATATTCATCGGTCAGCCATATGGGATTCGTCCTTCTTGGAATGGCGGCACTTACCCCGGCGGGGATCAACGGGGCGGTTTTCCAGATGTTCAACCACGGGATTATTACGGCCATGCTATTTTTCCTCGTTGGAGTGGTGTACGACAGGGCCCACCACAGGATGATCGACGGATTCGGGGGAATCGGCGCGGTCGTCCCCATCTACACGGCATTCATAAGTCTGGCCTTCTTCGCCTCCTTAGGGCTGCCAGGGCTGTCGGGATTTATCTCCGAGGCCCTTGTGTTCATCGGGTCCTTCCCCGTGTTCCAGGTCTTCGTGATCGCGGCGGCGGGGGGAATCGTGATCACCGCTGCGTACCACTTGTGGGCTCTCCAGAGGGTATTCCTGGGTCCCCTTAATCCGAAGTATGTTGACCTTCCGGAGATCAACGGGCGGGAGATCTTCTGCCTGGCTCCTCTGGGGGTAATCGTAATGATCCTGGGCGTATACCCCATGCCGGTGCTCAGGATGATTAACACGAGCCTGCTCCAGCTGATCGACCTGGTGAAGAATACGATTATCTGAGACTGGAGAATACGTTGCATTTGAACAACATACAGAGCGTGAAATTTTTCCTTCCCGAACTCGTAATCACCGGGGCAATCCTGCTGGTGATCCTGTTCCATGTCGTCACGGGGAAGAAGCGATCTCTTTTCCCTGCAGTCCTTACCCTGGTGGCTGTCTCCGCTGCCATGATCATTGCCGGGGGGCTCGGTGCTGCGGGGTCGAAAGACCTTTTTTACGGGATGGTGAGGATAGATGAGTTTTCAACCTTTTTCAAGGTGATCCTGTCTCTGGCCACCCTCTTTGCTACCTTCATGTCTGTCATTTCCCTTGATGTAACGGGGGAGCGCCAGTCGGAGTACTACATTCTCCTTTTGACGGTCACTCTCGGGATGTACCTTCTTGCTTCCGCGACGGACATGGTGATGGTCTACCTCTCCCTGGAACTGGTTTCCGTCCCCTCCTATATACTGGCGGGATACTTAAAGAAAAACAGACGGTCCGTGGAGGCGTCGTTGAAATACGTGGTCTATGGTGCTACTGCATCGGGGATCATGATCTATGGGTTCTCTCTTCTTTACGGCCTTGCGGGTTCTACGAGCCTCGTGGATATAGGGACGGCCCTTGCAGGGGTGAATAACCCCCTCATCCTCTACCTGGCGGCCACAATGGTGGCTGTGGGATTCGGGTACAAGATTGCTGCAGTGCCTTTCCATATGTGGTGCCCAGATGTCTACGAGGGAGCTCCCACGCCGATCACCGCATTCCTGAGCGTGGGGCCGAAGGGGGCAGGTTTTGCTATCCTTATCCGATTCTTCTACGAGGTGTTCGCAAGGAGGAACGGTGCCGAATGGAGCGCCCTTCAGGGAATCGACTGGATGACAATCTTTGCTATTATCTCGGCGGTGACAATGACCATGGGAAATCTTGTGGCCATTGTGCAGAATAATGTGAAAAGGCTCCTCGCCTATTCGAGCATAGCCCATGCGGGATACATGCTGATGGGCTTCGTCCTCTTGAACGTGGCGGGCCTGAAAGCCATTCTATTCTATCTGGTTGTCTACCTCTTCATGAACATGGGGGCCTTTCTCGTGGTGGTCCTTGTGGCAAACGCAGTGGGGGGAGAGGATGTGGAAGACTTCTCGGGAATGGGGATCAGGAGCCCTTACATGGCGATTTGCATGACTATTTTCCTCTTCGCCCTCACGGGGATTCCACCTTTCTCCGGATTTGTGGGGAAGGTATACCTTTTTGCCGGAGTGATTGGCAGGGGGTTCTACTGGCTTGCCGTGGTTGCAGCATTGAACAGCGTGGTGTCCCTTTTCTACTACGCCAGGATCGTGAAAGCCATGTTTCTCGCAGAGCCCCAATCGGATGAGGGGGTTCCTGTAACCCTTCCTGTCCGGGTATTCCTCGCGGTTCTTGCCGTTCCGACCCTCATCCTCGGGATCTACTGGGAGCCAGTCATCAAGGTTGCAGAAGCCTCCGCAAGGTTCCTGGCGGGGTGAGGGACGGGTAAAGAATTAGAAGTAAAAGGAGTTTTGCACCATGTCTCAGTATATTCCCATTCTAATTCTCCTTGTGATCTCGATAGTCGTTTCGTGCGCTTTCATGCTCCTCTCTGATCTCCTGGGCCCCAAGAGGTACGATCCGGGGAAATTTACCCCCTTTGAGTGCGGCATGCCCCTCTTTTCTGATGCGAAGAGGCGTATATCCGTGAAATTTTATCTGGTGGCCATACTCTTTCTTATTTTTGATCTGGAGAGCGCATTTCTATATCCCTGGGCGGTCCTTTTCAAGAAATTAGGGTTTTTCGGTTTTATCGAGATGATCGTGTTTATCCTCATCCTCGTGGTGGGGCTCGTATACGCCTGGAAATCGGGGGCACTGGATTGGCAATAGAAGACGAGAGGAAAGAGCTGGGCGGACCTGCTGCCCTCACAAGTCTGGAGAAGGTCCTGTCCTGGGCGAGGAAGTACTCCCTCTGGCCG
>CAYSOQ010000114.1:0-5144 GCA_964432685.1 uncultured bacterium | reverse complement strand
CATGGAGACGGCACACGTGAAGGATATTCTTTCTGTTCTCCGCCTCGTTGCAAATCCCATGGACGAGATAAGTTCCATGCGGGCTTTCCGGCTGGCCGAGGGAATAGGAAAGAAAAAGGCTGCCGTCCTCGCAAAGGCCCTCGCTTCGGGAGGCACAATCCAGGAGGTTGCCGGGGAACTTGCCCGGGGAAAGAGGAGCGAGAGCTGCCTCAAACTTGCTGAACTCCTCCTCACTGTTTCACGGGAAGGTATGTCAATACCTGAAATAATTCGCCTCATGGCCACCTTCTACAAACCGATCCTGGAGAAAAGGTACGACGATTACCCCAAACGCCTGAAAGACCTCGAACAGCTGGAGGTTCTGTCAGAAAGGTACACCTCCATCGATTCCTTCTTGACGGATGTAACCCTGGAGCCCATCGAGGCAAGCATAGGAGGTGTCAACCCCGTCACGAGGGAGGACGATTACCTCACCCTGTCAACAATCCATTCGGCGAAGGGCCTGGAGTGGCATACAGTATTCGTTATATGGGTGCTCGACGGAAAACTCCCCGCCATGAAATCCATGGATGACACTTATCAACTGGAAGAGGAACGGCGGCTCCTCTACGTGGCCGCCACAAGGGCAAAAGAAAGGCTATTCTTCTCCTACCCGGTGAACATCTTCGACAGGGGAACTCAAACTGTCCTCTCCAGGCCATCCCGCTTCATAGAAGGGATATCGAGAGACACCCTCCCCCGTTACACCATGTACGAATACAGCTACGAATAAAAAGGGGGCCTTTTGGCCCCCCTTTGGTATCAACTATTTCTTGACCTGGTCTAGAGAGTTCCGCTCTGATTCGTGTAAGGGAGCCTCCCTCCAGCCTCAAGGATTTCTATCTGCCTTTGCGACAGGGAATGTCTCAGCTCGAATTCGATTCCCTTTGTGATGTTCACCCCTCTTACGGTATCTCCCTTCTTGATATCTTCCATGATGGAAGGGAGGTCTACCCTATCCCCCTGCTCGATCCTGTCGTAATCGCTCTCGTCTGCAAATCCGAGGGGAACGATCCCGAAATTGACCAGGTTGGCAGAGTGTATCCTCTCGAAAGACTTTGCAATTACCGCACGGACTCCGAGGTAGCTCGGACAGATCGCTGCATGTTCCCGGGAACTTCCCTGTCCATAGGAGAGGCCTCCCACTACGATGCTCGCAATCCCCTGCTCTTTCTTCTCGAAGGCATTTCGGTGGAACTCTGGATCCACACTCTCGAAAACAAAGGTTGCATACTTGGGGATATTCGACCTGTATTTTAATCGGGCCCCTGCCGGCATTATGTGGTCTGTGGTAATCTTGTCCCCCACTTTAAGGGTAACCTCCCCGTGTATGCCCTCTGTCAGGGGAGAGGGTTCCGGAGGATTCCCGATATTCGGACCTCTCCTTATATCCACTGAAGAAGTATCTTCAAGAGGTGGGATGACCATCGTATCATCTATCAGGAAACGATCAGGTAGTGCTACATCAGGATACTCAATTCCAAATTCTTCGGCCACATCTCTCGGGTCTGCCATCTCGCCTTTCAGGGCACAGGCCGCCGCGGTTTCGGGGCTCACGAGGTATATCCCCGCATCCAGTGTTCCAGATCTCCCGAAGAAATTCCTGTTGTTCGTTCGCACGCTCACTCCCCCCGAAGGCGGGGCCTGTCCCGCACCTATACAGAAGCCACACGCGCTCTCGAGAAGGCGTGCCCCGGCGGAGATCAGGGTTGCGATGGAACTCTCCCTGGCAGCCATGAGGAGGACCTGTCTCGATCCGGGAGCGACACCGAAGGATACGCCCGGTGTTGCATGTTTCCCCCTCACGATTTCTGCGAGGGTAGTCACATCCTTGTAGGAAGAGTTTGTACAGGAACCAACAAGTACCTGGTGGACTTTCAGCCCCTCGATCTCCTTTACCCTAACCACATTGTCGGGGCTGTGGGGCTGGGCTGCCATAGGCTCGATTCTTGATAAGTCAAGATCGAGGATCCTGTCATACCCGGCGTCTTCATCGGGCTGAAGGATAGTCCAAACCTCTTCCCTTTCCTGGGCCTTGAGGAAGGCCCGAGTTGTTTCATCTGAAGGAAAGATACTGGTGGTAACTCCAAGTTCAGCCCCCATATTCGTGATGGTCGCCCGCTCGGGAACGCTGAGAGTCTTGACACCTTCCCCTCCATATTCCACTATCCAGCCGACGTTCCCCTTGGTTGTCAGTATTTCCAGGAGTTTCAATATAATATCCTTCGCAGACACCCAGGGCTGAAGCTTCCCCGTCATGTTTACTTTCAACACCCTGGGATAGGTGAGGTAGAAGGGCCCCCCTGCCATGGCAATGGCGATATCAAGGCCACCCGCACCGATGGAAAGCATCCCGATTCCCCCGTTCGTAGGTGTATGGGAATCAGACCCCAGGAGGGTCTTCCCCGGGGCCCCGAACCGTTCGAGGTGTACCTGATGGCATATGCCGTTTCCCGCCCTGGAGTAGTAGATGCCGAACTTCTCGGCAACCGTCTGTAGGTACAGGTGGTCATCTGCGTTTTCAAACCCTTCTTGAAGGGTATTGTGATCCACATAGGATACCGACAACTCCGTCCTGATCCTGGGGATACCTAGGGCTTCGAGTTGTAGATACACCATGGTTCCCGTAGCATCCTGAGTGAGCGTCTGGTCTATTCGTATTCCCGCTTCGTTTCCCTTCACAGCTTCTCCCTCAACCAGGTGGGAGTCGATGATCTTCTGAACAATGTTCTTACCCAATTTTTCCTCCTTTTCCTTATATACACGGAATAAATGCAGAAAATTCCCTGAAAAAAACAGGTTTATGTTAATACAGATAGGGAGAAGTTTTCAACTACATAAACACAGTTCCCAGTTTCCAGGTCCCAGTTCCCAGTCAAATCCGAAACACGAAATACGAAATCCGAAACAAATACGAATGACCAAAATTCAAAACAAAACCAACAATATAATATGAATTTGTTTTTAACATTTGAATTTTGAATTTAGAATTTGTTTCGAGTTTCGTGCTTAGTATTTCGTGCTTATCCGTTGCTCCTTTGAGCTTTGAACAACCAGTTGTTTCAGTTCCTGGTTTTTTTAGGAATTAGGAACCAGGAATTCGGAATTACAAACATGCTTTGTTCTCTGTTCCCTGTTATCCTTCCCTTCTCCCCATGTTGTGTGATATAAATTTTTGAAACACATCGAAATATTTACATTTTTGCTAATTCGGCAGGCGGTTAAATGCAGGACAATTTCAAAAAACTCTCCGGGTTGGCCGGGAGAAAAATTGCTGAACCCGTTAGAAGGGTTCTCTTCAGGACCCTAAGTCGCCTGGGAATTTCCGTTCAGTCCTTCAACATCATCCTGGCGATCATCGTGGGCGCACTTTCCGGATTGGGTGCCGTTGCTTTCATCAAAGCGATCGATTTATTTTCCTGGCTCTTTTTCGACAAGATCCATGTTGACCTCTTAGGAAGGGGAAGGGTCCTCGTATTCATCCTTCCTGCATTAGGAGGACTCATCATCGCTCCCTTGATCAAGTACTTTCCTTCCGAAGCCAAGGGAGACGGGGTACCTGATGCCATGGAAGCGGTCTCCTTGAAGGGGGGGCTCATCAAACCAAGGACCACGCTTATAAGAGCGTTTACCGCTGCGGCGACCCTTGGGTCCGGTGGTTCCGTGGGGCGGGAAGCCCCAATAGCCCAGATCGGTGCAGCCCTCGGCTCCAGCGTAGGCCAGTTCCTACGCCTGTCTGGAGAGATGATGAAAACCCTCGTGGGGTGCGGTACGGCGGGAGGAATCGCAGCAGTCTTCAACGCTCCCATCGGCGGAGTTTTCTTCGCACTTGAGGTAATGATAGGCGATTTTTCCCTACAAACCTTCGGCCCCATCGTGATTTCCTCCGTCATCGCCACTGCAACGATGAGGGCTTTCCTGGGTGATATCCTTCAATTCAAAGTCCCTGCATACGAACTCAACAGCGTGCTTGAATTTATCCCCTACGCGATACTGGGAATTATCTGCGGCGTACTCGCTGTGGCCTTCATCAGATTCATGGACTGGATGGAGAAAGCCTTCAACGAAAAGTTGAAGGTAAACTCCCTGATGAAACCCGCCATCGGGGGGCTCATCGTAGGCTTCATAGCCATCATATTCCCTCAGATCCTGGGGACAAACATGGAGTCTGTGAACGAAGCTCTCTTCGGGATGGGGACATGGTACTTCCTCTTCACCCTGGCGATCCTGAAGATTATCGCCACATCCTTCTCCATAGGAAGCGGAGGCTCGGGGGGGGTCCTGGGTCCCTCGCTCTTCATAGGAGGAATGCTCGGCGGTGCGGTGGGAAAGATCTTCGTCATGTTCCTCCCGAAAATCGTCATCGCACCCGGTGGATATGCACTCGTGGGAATGGCCGCTTTTCTCGCATCCGTTGTCCATGCGCCTATCACTGGAATCATGATTGTTTTCGAGATGACCAACGACTACAATGCCATCCTGCCACTGATGGAAACCACAATCATCGCGATGATCGTTGCGAAGCGCCTTCTCCCTTACTCCCTCTACACATTCAAACTTCACAAGAAGGGGATCGACATGGTAGCCGGAAGGGAAATCGGCGTACTGAGATCCATGAGGGTTTCCGATATTATGAAGCGTGAATTTTCCACAATCTCCCCATCGGCATCCTTCGATGATCTCGTGCACAACTTCATCACGAATCCTGCGAATTACCTCTACCTCCTCGATACAGATCTGAAGCTCATGGGGGTCGTCTCATTTTCCGACATTAAATCCTTCGTTAGGGATGAAGAGCTCGCACATCTCGTGAGGGCGCACGATGTAGCCACATCCGACGTGGTCTCAGTAACTCTGGAAGACGACCTCTACACCGCTTTGAACCGGTTTGGGTACAAAAACGTGGAACAGCTTCCGGTCATCGACAACCCGCTCACACAGAAAATACTGGGGGTGATCCATAGAAAGGATCTTCTGCATGCTTACCAGACGGCAATCATGAAGATGGAATTCGACGAATAGCCGGCAATCAAATCCGAAGCACGAAATACGAAATCCTAAACAAATCCGAATCACCCAAATTCGAAACCAAACCAGTTGATTAT
>CAYSOQ010000113.1:0-5151 GCA_964432685.1 uncultured bacterium | reverse complement strand
CCTTCGGGGGGAGAAGTTTCAAACAGACCCCCATATTGAGGAATGCACATAGCACCAGGGATATCCCCGTTCCAAGCGCAAAATACTTACCGAATTGGTCTGACGACCTCCTTCCGATCCTCAATAAGAGGATGAATAATGCCAGGTACAAGGTTGCTATGAGTAGCACTCCCAGGAATCCCGTCTCCTCCCCGATTACGGAGAATATATAATCGGTATGGATCTCAGGCAGATAAAAGAGTTTCTGTTTCCCGGCACCGATTCCCGTTCCGAAAACCCCCCCGTTAGCGAAGCCGATCAACGACTGAATAACCTGGTATCCGGAAGTATGGGCATGCGCCTGTGGATCGAGGAAGGCGAAGAGCCTCTTCATCCGGTAGGGGCTCGCAAAGATCATTCCAACGAACCCCGCGGATAAAACCCCCAGAAGGGCTGTTAAGGGGATCATGCTCATCCCCGAGTAGAATAGGAGCATAAGGAGAAGAAATCCCATTACAGAGGCCATCCCGTAATCTGGTTCAAGGAAGAGGAGGAGGACCACAATCCCCCATACTGCTACCGGGGGGATATAATCATTCAATTTTTTCCCGAATATGTCTCCCCTTTTCTCTGCCAGGTAAGCAAAATAGGCGATGAGGGCAAACCTAGAGAATTCCGATGGTTGAATGGTAATCGGGCCCGCCCTGAGCCACCTCCTGGCACCCTTCACATTCACACCCAGATAGGGGAATAAGACGAGGGCCAATCCGGCAATAGAGATAAGAACCATGATCGGCACCATCTTCTTCATCCAGTAATAGTCCATCTTTTGGATGAGGAAGAATAATAGGAAACCTGCAAGCATCCCCCCCACCTGCTTTTTCAGGTAAAAGGCCTTGTCGAACCCCAGATCCTGGTTTGACCCTGCGAGGACGTAGCTGCTGCTGTACAGTATCACCGCCCCGAAGGCGCAGAGGGACAGGAGAAGTGTGAGAAATAGAATGTTTTCAGTTTTCTTGTTCACTTAAGTTTCAACCTCATGACCGCCTTTTTGAATTCATCTCCCCGATCTTCGAAACTCCTGAACATATCGAAACTGGAACAACCGGGGGATAGAAGAACCTTCCCCCCTGGTGGAGAACTCTCATAAGCTATTTTCACTGCCTCCTCCATCGATGAAGCCTTTATAAAAGGAACATTTCCCCCCACCTCGCTGATGATCCTTTCGGTTGCTTCACCCATTACCACGATGGAGTGAACTTTTTCCTCTATTACCGCCCTCGCGGGACTAAAGCTCAATCCTTTGTCCTTTCCTCCTGCAATCAACACGACTTCTCCCTCGAGGCCTCTCAAGGCCGAGCAAAGAGAATGAACATTCGTTCCCTTAGAATCGTTTAAGAAAGTAATCCCTTTCAGGCTCCCAGCAAACTCCATACGATGGGGAAGCCCCGGAAATGAGAGTATTCCTTTAATAATCTCCATTTCACCTGCCCCTGCTAAAGCTGCAGCCAGGGATGCACCAGCAATATTCTCCCTGTTGTGATTCCCCCTGAGAGGACATTTCGAAATATCAAGATCCATCCGGCCCTTTCCCGTATCAATGGTGAGTCGGTCTCCCAATATCCATGCTCCCCTCCCAAGGGCCTTTGTCCTACTAAAACCAAGGAGCTCTCCATTACTCATCTCGGCGTAGGAGCGGGTAAGTTCGTCATCTGCGTTGAAAACCGCATAATCCGTGGGTTCCTGGTATTTGAACAGGTTTCCTTTTGCCCCTGCATACTCGGAAAAATCCCTGTAACGGTCCATGTGGTCCTCCCCCAGATTCAGAAGGAGTGCAACCTTCGGTCTGAAGGATCTCACAGTCTCGAGCTGAAAACTTGATAACTCTACTACATACATATCGAAGCCCTGGCCAATGGAACTCGTTAATGGCTCCTTCAAGTTTCCACCGGTAAAGGTCTTAACTCCCCCTTCTTCGAGAATGCATCCCGTGAGGGCAGTCACGGTGGACTTTCCGTTCGTGCCGGTTATACCGATGAAAGTCCCTTTGATATTACGAAACCCATATTCCACTTCTCCAATCACCTCGATACCCCTCTTCTCAAAAGACTCTAAAGGGATATTTTCAAGTGGCACCCCGGGGGAAACTACCACTTTCTCAAAGCTCTCCACTTCCGATCCTCCAGGCATTCCCAGGAACCAGCTGATCTTCCCTGGAAACCTCTTTTCAAGGGTTTTCCCTATAAAAGTTACGTCCGAATCATCATAGATGGCCACATCGGTTCCACTGGATGCAGCATGCTCTGCAACCGCCAATCCGGACCTCCCCGCCCCGACAACAGCGATCAAACCCGTCACCTCAATTTCAACGTGCTGATCCCCAGAAGCGCCAGTATTACCGCGATCAACCAGAAGCGGATCACTATCTTCGATTCCGGCATGCTCGCTTTCTCAAAATGATGGTGAATCGGCGCCATGAGGAATATTCTTCTACGGGTAGTCTTGAATGATGCAACCTGTAATATTACCGATAGGGCTTCCACTACAAACACCCCCCCCACGATGATGAGGAGGATTTCCTGCTTGATGATCACTGCCACTGTGGCCACCGCCGCCCCCACTGCGAGGGCCCCCGTATCTCCCATAAATATCTCGGCCGGATGGGCATTGTACCATAGGAACCCCATCCCAGCCCCCACCATTGCCCCACAAAAGACCGCAAGTTCCCCCGCCCCGGAGATGTAAAATATGTTCAGGTAGCTCGAAAGTTTCACATGTCCTGCCAGGTAGGCAAAGAGCATATATGTAGCTATGCATATGATTGAAGGGCCGATGGCGAGACCGTCAAGTCCGTCAGTCAGATTTACGGCGTTTGACGCACCTACGATCACTAATATTGCGAAGGGAATATACAGATACCCAATATCAGGGGTAATCTTTTTGAAAAAGGGGAGCATGATTCTGAAATCATGGGTGGCAAATCCAAAAATGAGTATACCTATAGCCAGGGATGCGATAACCTGAAACAGAATTTTCGTCCTGGCAGACATCCCTTTCGAACTCATGGAATGAACTTTCTTATAGTCATCGATAAACCCGATCAATCCGAAGGAAAGGGTGGAAAAGATCACAGCCCATACGTAGAGGTTATCCAGTCTTGCCCAGAGGAGGGTGGGGATGACGGTCCCGGCAATTACCAGAATTCCACCCATGGTGGGGGTTCCTTTCTTAACCATGTGAGTGGAAGGACCGTCATCCCGAATAGGCTGGCCTATTTGCTTCTTATGTAACAGCTCTATCACAGGTTTTCCAAGAATGAAGCAGATAAGAAGGCCAGTAATGGAGGCATAGATAGTCCTGAAGGTGATGTACCTGAAGACGTTGAAGTAGGGTATAACACCTTTCAGGGGGTATAGGATGTGGTACATCATGCCGTCTTCCCCTGCAGGGAAAAATGGCGAACCAGAGATTCCACAACCAGTTCCAACTTCATCAAACGAGATCCCTTTACGAGTACCACTGTTCCAGGGACTATTCTTCGGATCAGTTCCCTGGAAAGCTCATCTTTTGAGGAAAAGTGTGCGCATCTCTCCTCTGGAAATTCAGACTCTAACACTCCTTCGACCAACTGTTTCGATAGATCACCGAAGGCAAAGATTGCCTCGGGTTTCAATGCGGATGCAAGTTTTCCCATACGCATGTGGGATACCCGGGTTGCATCTCCCAGTTCAAGCATGTCACCAAGAACAAAGATGTACTTCCTCCCGGGGTACAAACTTCTCACGGTATCGAGGGACACCTCAACGGACAGTGGATTCGCATTGTATGTATCGTTCACGACTACAATATCTCCCATGAGAGAGTGGACCTGGAACCTCCCCTCCGGGGTGTAGAAAGATTCTAGGCCGGCACAAAGGGATTCCTTGGGAATCCCAAGCGAGAGAGCGACGGCGGCCGAGGAGAGTGCATTTCTGAAAAATTGGATCCCCGGTGTATTCATTACACACCCTACGAGTTCTCCCCCATACTCTAAGCCAAGGGCCATCCTTTCCGCATCGAGTGTCCGAACGGAGCCTGTCACATCCCCCTCACGCTCTCCGAAATACACCTTTTTCCCGTCATGACGGGAGGCGAGTGATTTCACTCTGAGGTCATCATTGTTGATTACGGCAGTTGAATCCGCCCCCATCCTAGCAAACAGTTCCGCCTTCTCTTCCCTTACTCCATCGAGACCTCCGAATCCCTCGAGGTGGGCTGGACCGATATTCGTGATCAACCCCACGTGAGGGCTGGATATTTCAGTAAGTCTTCCTACTTCTCCAGGCATATTGGAACCCAACTCCAGGACTGCATATTGGTCTCCCTCGCGAACCATCAGGAGGGAGAGGGGCAAGCCGATCAGGTTGTTGAAATTACCGGGATTTCTAAAGGTATCGCTACATTTGGAGAGTATGGCAAAGACCATATCCTTGGTGGTGGTCTTCCCAGCACTCCCCGTAATGCCTATGAAGGTCACCCCTTTCAGTGCCCTCCTCTTTATCCGCGCAAGGTCACCAAGGAACCGGGTCGTGTCCCTGGCGAGGATTGCAAATGATGAGCGGGATTTCACGTATCCCTTTACCTGGTCCCATGCAGAGGGCCCCACAACCGCACCGGCTGCGCCTCTCTTGAGTGCTTCCCGGGCAAATCGAGAACCATCCTCATTCTCCCCTTTCACACCCACAAACAGGGAACCTTCAACTTCATCCCTGGAATCGAGGGTCACACTCATGGAACAACCCCCTGAGAACAGTTCTCCATTCACCACTCCATCTGAAATACTGCGGATCTCTTCCGGGGGAAGAATCGCTTCTGGCCGGCGCTCATCCATTGCTCTGCCTGATTACCTCTCTGTCATCAAAGTGTTTTTTTTCCTTTCCCACCAACTGATAGGTTTCATGCCCCTTACCCGCTACGAGAAGGATATCGCCCTCCCCGGAAAGAGTGATGGCCTTTTCGATCGCCATCTTCCGGTCTGGTTCGACGAGGTAGATTCTCTGTCCGTTGGGCGCATTCATTTCCTGGTTTGGCAAGGCACCTCCCTTCTCACATCCTGGAAGAATTTCATCGATAATCAAGAGAGGGTCCTCACTCCTCGGATTGTCGTGTGTTACGCATGAGACATCTCTTCGG
>CAYSOQ010000112.1:0-5157 GCA_964432685.1 uncultured bacterium | reverse complement strand
AATCCCTGGAGGAGATTGAATGACGGGCTGGACCAGACGATGTTTGATATGGTCTCGCAACTTAAAAAGTTTGCGGGAGCTGTCGGCCTTCTTATTACCTTTATTGGTGCGCTGATAATCTGGATTACAATCTCCGCCACAGTATCCGAAAGGAGAAAGGAAATAGGGATCATGAGAGCTGTGGGCTTCAGGAAATCCTGGATTCTAAAGATCGTCATCTTTGAGGCTGGCTTATTGAGTCTGGGTGGTGCTGTGGGTGGTTCTATGGGGGGAATATTCGGTGCATTTTTATTAGCACCGCTATTTCAACTGAGTAAATTGGTAATTCCTTATAAAATGATTCTCCTTTCAATACCGGTAGGGTTTTTAATGGGAACTCTGGCGTCGCTGAGACCAGCGATAAAAGCTGCTGTCGTCGACCCTGTTCAAGTTCTGAGGGATGTGTAGGAGGAAATATGGATAATGAAATCATTTCAGTTAATAGTGTCAAATTTTCGGCAGGAAGCGGGGATGCGAGGACAGATATCCTCAAGGGCATAACGTTTACTGCGTGTAAGGGAGATTTTATTTCCATCATGGGACCCTCGGGGGCCGGGAAGACCACCCTCATGAATGTGGTAGGAGGTCTCCTCACTCCAGGAACTGGAAAAGTCATCGTCGATGGGATAGATATATATGGACTGGATATGGAGAGAAGGGCTGATTTCAGAAGATTGTACCTGGGCTTTGTTTTTCAGTCCTTTCATCTTTTCCCCTATATGACAGTGTGCGAGAACGTCATACTCCCCCTCGTGAATGCGGACATGTCTAAAAGTGAAAAAGAGGAAAGAGCTGTGAGTGTTCTTCGGAATGTGGGTTTGACGGGAAATGAGGGGAAATATCCCTCCCAGATATCGGGGGGAGAAGCACAGAGGGTGGCCATTGCCAGGGCCCTAATCAATAATCCCATGATTATCCTTGCAGATGAACCTACGGGCAATCTCGACTCCAGAAACGGTGATGTTGTTCTAGATCTTTTTACAGGCCTCAACGAAAAGGGAAAGACAATCATTATGATCACCCACTCAAGGGAATACTCGAGGCGTGCAAGAAGTGAACTTGGTATACTCGATGGAGAGTTATTGGGAATTTCCCATCTGGATTACGCAGCGGTGTAATGGAAAATCGTCCGAGGAAAGCGAATCTAGTTTTTTTGTGAAACCCAAACATTTTTCCACTTTTCCCTGACTGGAAGAACTCTTCATCACATCTTATTGGGGAAAGAAGAACCGAAATGTCCTTACCCTCATGACTCTTGGTTCAGATCGCCTACCAATAATTTCCATTATCCCGTCTCACTCATTCTTTAACAATAATCTTATATCCGGGGAAGTAACTTTTGAGAACTTTGATGGACTTATCCTTCAGTTCGTCAGGAATCTGGAAAAATCTTGCTTCCAGTTCCCGGTTACCCAGGAGCACGAGGAAGAACTGGTCGAGATCGAGGTCCAGGGAAAGAAGGATCCGGTTTCGGGCGGCGTATAGTGCCCATCTTTCTTCAATTAGCATCCTCCCATGTTCCTGGAATGATTCCTCTCCATCTAAGAGGTCCAGTAAAAACAGCACCGCAGTTGCACACTTCTCGATTCCCACTGTGAGGGGGGAGAGTGAAACGTGGAAGGGAGATGGATCGGGCCAATCGTACCCGAAATAGTACTTTAAAAATCCCGCTCTCTCCTTGTCAATCCTCAATATCTTCTCTTCCGCATCAAGGGGGGAAATCTTTTCTTCCCGTGCTGTATAATCCATCCTGACCATTTTCTCCCCGCTTATGAGAACATTCAAGACACCGGGGATATCCTTCAATATTGCAAAGGAACCTCTGCCGAGAATTATTACCCTACCGGATTTCGCGAATGATAGGACCGCTTCTCCAATCATACTCTTCCAGGCTCTTCCATCTACTGTGAGCCGCTGGATGAGTCCGGGGGCTTTCTCTGAAGGGATACTATATGCCAGGTCTTTTCCTGCTATTTCTTCGAGTTTTGCTTCGATCTCTCGCCGCCCTATGATCCTGTAATCACGCTTTTCGTTGATTTTTTCTGCAATCCTTTCGCCGCCCGCCCCATATTGCCTCGAGATTGTGATGATGCCCATTCAAATCCCTCCAAATGTCAATATAATTGTATTCTACAATATGTAAAAAATTAAGTCAACGGACGATTCATTCAAATAATATCGATAAACTGGGGAGTGAGGAACGTATGATGGAGACTGAGTAATTTTTTCACACCATGAAGGCCTGAAAGGGGTAATGAGTACACACTTCATTGATACATTAGAAAAGTCAATAATAAGTTGTGGGGATATGCTTTTAAATATCAGATAGTTAGATGTGTTACCGCAAAAAGGCAATCCTGGCACAAAGGGTGCAAGTATAAGAAGTAGAAAATGAAAGGAGGAGATAATAAGTGGGAAACTGGATATGGATTTTACTTATAGGAGGCCTGTTCTTCCTGATGCTTAGAGGGGGTGGAGGTTGCTGCGGAAGACATGGAGAGAAGAAGAAGGAAGAGTCTACGATAGGTGATGAAGGAGGAGAAATGGATGTCCCCGGGAATAAAAAGGAATCATCCTGTCATTGAAAAGAATATTTTCTAGAAAGGAGGTGAAAAAATGGGAAAGTTCATGATTCCACGAGTTGCCCATTGTGACGAAGGGCATGAACAGGGGTCCTGGACATGACCGTAAACTGTCCAATTATCAAATTTCTTACAAGGAGGCTGTGATGAAATGCTCAAGATGTAATGGTTTCATGTTGCACGAACAGTATCAGGAGGGGACGGATCGATTTCTCGCCTTTAGATGTGTCCTTTGCGGTGATGTCCTCGATGAAATTATCCTTCACCACAGGTACCGCAGGAGAAGAGACGTAATCAGGAATGTCATTGAAAAAACAGGAATTTAGTCTCAAAGCAGGTAATCATAGTGACAAAGGGAGTGCCCGATCCAATTTTTCTTAACCTTCCCTGGAACCGGGACCGACTGAGCGCAAGGACACTCCTGCCCGCTCTGTCCGTGAAAGCCATGAGGGTTGAGTTACATACCCGGTAAATTCTCTTCCATGCTTAATTTCAATGGCTGCCGAAGAGAGTGAACCGTGTAAACAGTGATTGATATTTAAGCCAAATTAAAGGAAGATAATACCCCAGTTCTTCCAGTATCATTCCAATTACTTACATGAAATGGATAAGTTTTTTCCCATTGTCCCTTCATTTATCAGAGAATTCCCTTGGTGTGAATGATAGCTAATCCTATTTAAATCCAGTAGGTTAGAATGCGTAGAGTATCCTTTTCCGGGAAGGGCATATCTTTTGCTTAAAACCAGGAAGTGTGTAACGTGTGTGGGGAGTGTATCTTCCCTTTATTTTCATACAGTGCATGAGGAGAATTGATTGGGAGGGTTACCATGGAAGAAGTAGTGAGCAAATGTGTGTATCCATTCGACCCCGTATGCGGGGATGTTCTGACAGGGGATGCGGGAGAGACCACCACGAGGAATGGTAAGAGTCTTTACGGTTTCTGCTCCAGTGCATGCAGAGAGATCTTCGCCTTGAACCCGGACCTTTTTATCTTTTACCGTAAAAAGGAGGGGAGACGTTTACGTCCGATGTCCTAGGTCTCACGTCCGACGGGAAAGTGCCAATTCCGAGTTCCTCATTCCGAATTCCGAGGAAAACCGGATCCTTGCCAGATTGTTGTTTTGGGTCTCGCCCTTAGGGTTAACTCGAAACTCTAAACACAAAACTTGAAACTATTTTATCAGTATTTCCATTGTACCCCGGCCATTGCCTGGTAGCGGTCGTAGTCGTAACGAAGGTCTGTAGAGTCTTCCACCTGGTACTTTCCCTCGACCCATGCTGACCAGTTTTCATGGAAAGAGTATTCCCCCTTCCCCTTTATCCTGTATCCGTCGTAATCTTTCTTACCCCCAGCAGGATTGTCAAAGGCGAATGCCTTGTCGTAGTTCCTGTTCCAGTAGGAGAGGGACAGACGGGAACGGAACCTGTCTCCATCATCATAGATGGCTCTCACGCCGATCTTGTTTTTCGTGTAATCATCATAACCCTGGAAATCGTCCTTTCTAAGAGTTAGTTTATAATCTAGATAAGCTACGAGGGTGGAGCTTACCCTTCCCCGCAATGTGGTTCCTAAGGTGTGGTAGGAGTAATTCCGCGTTGGGTTGGTGGAGAGGAGGGTTCCATTCGAATCCCGGGATGGACGCTCGTCATAGTCCCTGACAGAGTATTTATAAAATCCTTTCAGCTTCAATGGGCCGGATATCCTGATTTTTACCTTAGCCAGAAGGGCGTAGTAGAGGTGATCGAGTTTAGAGACAACTACCGGGTTTTCGTAGTTCCTCTTTTCCACTTTCCCTCCTACACCGTACTTAAACCGGCCTGTTTCCCTTTCATAGTCCCCTTCAACTCCGTAACTGAAGTATGTGTAACGGTTTGAGATGTCGGTGAAGGTAATGCTCGACGTCTTATCGAGGCCCGTGTCCCTGTCGATATAGAGTTCCTTGTGGTAGCCGGCAAAACCACCTGCGTAAAGAGTGTCTTCCTCTTTCTTTACCTGCCGTGTGATGAAGTTGATACCCAACTTGAGTTTATTGTCGTAATCGTTGGCATTATCCTTGTTTGAATCGAGGTAGAAGTTGCCCCGGGAACGGAAGGAGAGGAGAAAATCCCTCCTGGAGGTCAGGGGGTTCCGGTATTTTCCCTTCAAGTTTGCAGGGATGAAAAATCCCGATTGTATTTCAGGTGTTACGAGGGGGGATCCCGTCTGAGCGAGGTCCACATAGGACCCGTCGTGAGCGAGGTACACGTTGCTGTCGTAGCCGAGTCCCGCCCCAGCCTTTATTCGAAGAGTTTTTTCATTGTTCCCCTTCGTTGATGCCCCTTTCTCTTTTCCCATCGCCTGGGTTCCATAGAAAGGAAATGCCATGAGTGCACACATAATAGATCCAGCAAGTATCTTCTTCATAATTAATTGCCTCCATTTTTTTCTTTGATATTATTTTTTTTATTCTGTCGCCCTGAAGGCTCATTGCGTCCCGGAGCCAGGAGCGAGGCTTTTCTAATCTCTTCATCTGCCTCTTCCCTTTTTCCCTCCTTT
>CAYSOQ010000111.1:0-5161 GCA_964432685.1 uncultured bacterium | reverse complement strand
GGGTAAATCGATGACGTGGACCTCATGAAAACCCTTGTAGAGATTAAATTCACAGCACAGGGGTACGGCCGCAGACGGGTGAAGGATTACCTTCTAAGGAGGAAGATACCTGAGGGCCTTATAGTGTCAGAACTGGATCTGCTTATTACCAGGGAAGATTCCGTGAAGAGAGGTTTGGACCTTCTGTCAGGGGGGAAGAATATAGTGAGGAAGGCCACCAGGGGTGGGAAGGGAAAGATCTTTCAATATCTTGCCCGGAGAGGTTTTGACTTCGGAGAATGTAAAGATATAATTTTCGAATATGAAAAAAATAGCGAGGGGAACTGATGAAAGGTAGAGAAGTGAGGGAACGGTTTCTGAATTATTTCAAGAAACATGGCCACAAGGTACTCCCGAGTTCTTCACTTGTGCCATCTAAAGACCCGACTCTCCTCTTTACCAATGCAGGTATGGTTCAGTTCAAAGGGGCATTCCTGGGCTATGAAGATGTTGGAACAAAAAGGGCGACTACCTCCCAGAAATGTCTTCGTGTATCCGGGAAACACAATGATCTGGAGAATGTTGGATATACGGCCAGGCACCACACTTTTTTCGAAATGCTGGGGAACTTCTCATTTGGGGACTACTTCAAGAAAGAGGCGATTTTCTTTGGGTGGGATTTCCTCACGAAGGACCTTGGTATAGATCCCTCAAGACTATACGTGTCGGTATTCAGGGATGATGATGAAGCCCATGAAATCTGGAAAGATGAGATGGGTTTGCCTGATGAGAAGATTTACAGGTTCGACGAGGAAGATAATTTCTGGTCCATGGGTGATACGGGACCTTGTGGCCCCTGCTCTGAGATCCTCTATGACCAGGGAGAGGAAGTGGGATGCGGGAAACCTTCCTGTACTGTAGGGTGTGAGTGCGACCGGTACCTGGAAATCTGGAACCTCGTGTTCATGCAGTACGACAGAGATGGGGGAGGAAAGCTGGCCCCCCTTCCTAAGCCTTCAATCGACACGGGAATGGGGCTGGAGCGGGTTACTGCAATCGTCCAGGGCGTTACGAGCAATTACGAAACAGATTTTTTTGCTGGCATCATCGAGAAGCTGGAAGCCTTATCCGGGAAGGGATATGGAAAAGACGAAAAGCTCGATTCTGCTATGCGGGTAATTGCAGACCATGGAAGAGCTTCTGCATTTCTCATCGCGGATGGTGTCTTGCCGGCAAATGAGGGTCGGGGGTATGTTCTTCGCAGGATCATGAGAAGGGCTATCCGACACGGGAAGAAACTCGATTTTTCAGGGGTTTTTCTACACAAGGTTACTGATAGTGTGATCGATGAACTTGGGAATCATTACAGGGAGCTCCGTGCAGGAAGGGAATTTGTTGAAAAAGTGGTGATCAACGAAGAGGAGAGGTTTCTTGCAACCCTCGACGGGGGTCTGAAAATATTCGAGGAGGAGGCCGCCAAAGTAACGGGGAAGAACAGAATCTTCCCGGGAGATGTGGCTTTCAAACTTTACGATACCTATGGTTTTCCCCTGGATCTCACCCAGGATATTTGCCGTGAAAGAGGCCTCACGGTGAACATTGAACACTTCGACACGGAGATGGCTGGGCAGAAGGAGCGTGCAAGATCGGCCTGGAAGGGAGGAGAGATCTCACAGGAGAGACCTCTTTTTACAGAACTTGCGAGGGATTTTGGAGGAACCCTTTTTACGGGGTATGAGGAAAGAACATGCACTGCAGATGTAATCGGAATCTTATCGGGAGGCGAGTCTGCCGAAGAGATCTTTAAAGGTGCATATGGGGACGTAGTGACCAGCAAGACTCCATTCTACGCGGAAGGGGGAGGGCAGGTGGGTGACAGGGGCGTGATCAAGGCGAAAGAGGGAGAACTCGAGGTAAGCGATACATATAAAGTGGGGGATGACCTGTACGTCCACAGAGGAAAGGTAACAAGGGGAGGAATACCTCTGGGGACGGAAGTGACCATGGAAGTGGACGATAAGTCAAGAGGGATGACGGAAACGAACCACACAGCAACCCATCTATTGCAAGCAGCGCTCAGGAAGATCCTTGGAGAACATGTACGCCAGGCAGGCTCTTACGTGGGGCCTGACAAACTCAGATTTGACTATACGCATTTCGATCACGTGGACCCGGCTGTTATTGAGGAAGTAGAGAAATATGTCAACGAAGTAATCATGGATCGGAGGGAAGTTACCTGGGGTCTCGTGGAGTATGAGGCTGCCCTTTCCCAGGGGGCAATGGCTTTTTTCGGAGAAAAATATGATGACATGGTTAGAATGGTTACTGTAAGTGGAGTCAGCAGGGAACTGTGCGGAGGGACTCATGTGAGGAATACTGGTGACATCGGTTTCTTCGTAATCTCCGAAGAAAGGTCCCTTTCATCGGGGGTCCGTAGAATTGAGGCCTACACGGGGCCTTCTGCTCTGGATTATCTGCACAACTTTCGGTCAACCCTTTTGAAGGTTTCACGGCAGTTGAACGTGTCCCCCGATAGTGTGGAGGATCGAGTGGAGAAGCTGTTGGAGGATCTGAAAAAAATCTCAAGGGAAAGGGACGAGATAAAAAGAAGGGCCCTGAGAGGGGATATCCTGGGTGGGGAACTGGAGGTCAGAAAAATCGGGGAGGTATCCCTTGCAATCCGGCTCTTAGACGGGGTCGATGTGAGATCCATGAGGGAAATGATGGATGAATTGAAGGGAAAAGTAAAAGATGGGGTGGTATATCTAGGGTCAAGGGAAGAGGGGGAGTGTACTATCCTGGTGGGAGTGACGAAGAACCTCACTGAGCATGTCGATGCGAGAGATGCAGTGAAGGCTGTGTCCCTTGCCGTTGGAGGCAGGGGAGGGGGAAGGGCAGACCTTGCCCAGACAGGCTCCTCAAACAGTGGGGCCCTCGAAGAGGGGCTCTCGGCCCTGGTAGAGTACCTTCAGGCTTTATGATGGGTTCAAAGGGGCTACCCTCTGTTCATTGAATTTAAGTAGGTGAGTGTGAGTTTGTTCGTTGGCTCCGCTTCGTGGGCTTTCTCCCAGTAGAATCTGGATTTGGCTTCATTCCCTTCCAGGTAACAGATCAACCCGAGGTTCAGAAGCGCCGATACGGAGGAGGGGTTCTTTTCGAGAATCTCCTTCAAATGCTGCTTTGCCTCCTCGTATCCCCCCGCTTCTTTAAGTATGGATGCGAGTTCAGACTTGATGTCCGGATATTCCGGTGCGATTTCGACTGCCTTCTTCAAGTAATGGATCGCTTCCTCAGTCTGGTTGATGGAAGCGTAAATCTTTCCGAGCTCGCGAAGGTGGTCCACCACTCTTGGTTTTACGAGATCGAAGAGAATGGGTTTCCCTTTTCCCTTGCGTGAGTCGATAGTCTTGTCAAATATTTTCCTTCCTTCCCCATAATGCCCCATGTCGTTCAGTGTGATGGAAAGACCCAGGAGTGCTTCCAGGTATTCGGGGTTCCTTTCGAGGGCCTTGTTGAAACAATCGATGGCCCCCCTCATATCTCCAAGGTAGCGGCAGCTAAGTCCAAGGGTGTAGTACACGTCCGGATAGGTTCCCCCCTTATCGACGGCACGGTTGAGGATATTCCTCGTATTCTCGAAATCCCTTTCCCTGAATCGCTTTTTGCCGAGAGCTATGAGGGACCGAAGGTTCACTGTTTCGCCCTTTTAATTCTCTTAGTAAGCTTTCTGGTCTCCTCCCGGTCCGGGTAGCGTGTTTTCAGAAAATCAAGGATCCTGGTTGCTCCGGCCATATCCCCCATGCTGGTATAGGTTTCCCCCAGGAGGAGTGCAATTTCAGGGGCCGCTCCCGTATCTCCATACTTGGAGAAAGATCGCTCTAGCCTCATTTTCGCGCTCGTGTATTTTTTCAGCGTAAGATAAAATTTTCCCACCACTATTTCATTGTTTGCGAGATGTTCCCTCAGTGATGCGTACCTGTTTTCACCTTCCCTGGCCTCTTTGGTGCCAGGGTATTTGGCCACGAGACGGGAATAAATATCCAACGCATTATTTGCAGAAGTCTGATCTCTTCCCGGTTTCTCCAGGTCCCTCTCAATGACCTTTCCTTTCAAGAGTATCGCCATGGGAACCAGCTTGCTTTCAGGGTAGAGTCTCATGAAATCGTCGAGTGCCACCTGAGCGTTTATGTTTTCCTCGTTGAGGAAGTAGGCTCTGCCCAGGTCGAAGTAGGCGTGTTCGAGATATGGGGACGAGGGAAATCTGTCGATTAAGGCCTTCAAATCGATGATTCCATCGTCGAAATCCTCGTCCTTGATTTGTTTCTCTGCAAGTTCATAGATGTCCCTGTCGGTAACACCCTTCCCCAGCTTTCTTGAAGAACAACCTGTTAATTGAAGGGTTACCATACACAGGATTATGGTGGGTACCCACAAGATCCTAATCGCCCTGGAGTTCAAGAATTCCTCCCTATCGTGTCAATCCCATGAAGATTATATGGCATGTGTGGGGGACACGGAAGTGTTAAATTGGTCAATTTCAACATACCCGATGCCAGATATCCGTCTGAAACAGGCTGATACCCAGGTTTTTGGGGGTAAGGGGAAATGAATACGCCTTGACAGTGCCCCCTGATCGTAATATAAGGTGATAGTCTTCAATCGTTCGATTAATTATGGACAAACCCAGCAAACATACCAGGACCTCCTATGATGTGAGGCAGCGGATACTTGTGGCTGCGGAGGAACTCTTTGCGGATAAGGGTTTCGCAGCAACTTCTATCAGGGAGATTGCTTCGAGCGCGGGCGTGAATAGCGCAATGATTTACTACTATTTTAATGACAAGCGAGGTCTCTACAGGGCTATCGTTGACTTTTCCGCTGCAGAAACATACCGCATGCTGCTCAAGGCCTTCAAAGGGAGCAGGGATCCCGCGGATCAACTACGGGAGTTCTGCACGGAATATGCGAGGGCTCATTACATGCGCAGGGATGTGGTGAAAATCATCCACAGGGAGATGCTCTCAAACGGGGAAGACCCGGAAGGTTTTGCGGGGAAGTATTTCAAGGAGAGCATGAATGCTGTAAGAGACATTCTTACCAGGGGAATAGAGGATGGGACTTTCCGGGACATCGATGTGGGGCTCACGGGGGTTTCCCTCTTCGGTTTGATTCTTTTTATTTT
>CAYSOQ010000110.1:0-5193 GCA_964432685.1 uncultured bacterium | reverse complement strand
GCCTGTTCCATACGACATAGCCTCGTGGCCACCCTGGTCGCCGAGCCAATCACGTCCCTTCACCGTATCGAAGGTGTGGAGATCGTAATTGTCGTCGCTCTCATTTCCCAGGGATGCCGCTATTCCTCCCTGTGCGGCCCCCGAATGAGACCTGGTTGGATAGACCTTGCTAAGCACGGCCACATCCGTATGTCCTGCCAGTTCGAGCGCCGCCCTTGTACCGGCAAGTCCCGAACCGACTATGATAACCTCATGCTTGTGAATCATTACACTCACCTTCCTCGTATGAATTTTTTAGTACTTGACCTGGAACGGAATTATTGTCAACGCACCAAGAATCAGGAAAACAAGCCCCGCTACTACAACCACAGAATAAAGAGTCCCCTTCTGCCAGGGTACCTTCACATAGTCCCTGACGATTATTAGAAGACCGTTCATCCCGTGAAAGATGCCAAGTGTCAGGAAGAGTAGGTCGAAGGTTTTCCAGAAAGGCGACGCAAGCCTCGTAGCCACGTCCAGGTACTCGATCCCGTCCGCCGTCTTGGGGCCGTGGTGCATGATTCCCCAGTGGACGAGAAGGAGTATTATGAGAACCAACCCTGACAGGCGCTGATAGAACCAGGCTACCGCGCCTCCTGATTTCAACGAACCTTTATATCTCATTATCAAATCCTCCGATCAATGTAAGTGGGTAAAAATACTGAAACCGCCGTACACGAAAATCACAACCCCAACCACCACCACGCCCCAGAAGATCTGCTTCTGCTGTTTTATCCCCCTCCCCAGATCGAAGAGTAGGATCCTGAACCCGTTGAAGGCGTGGTAGAGGACAGTCCCGAGCAACCCGATCTCCAGTATCTTGAAGAGGGGAGATTGGACTTTCGCCATGACTGCATTGAAGGCTTCCGGCCCCAGACCGATGTTGTGAATCACCCAGATGTGAAGCACTAGATAGAGGGTGAGCGCAACTCCGGAGAGGCGGTGAAGTATCCATGCCACTGACCCGGTGTGCCATCTGTAACCCATTGTCTTACCTCCTTGTGAATTTCACTGCTTTACTACAACTCTTTGGCATATTTCGCGACCCCTTCCACATAGAGGTCGTTTCCTTCCAAATCGTTCACCACGATGACGGGGAAATCTTCGACTACCAACCTCCTGACCGCCTCTGGACCAAGTTCTTCATAGGCTATGATCTCCGCACTTTTGACCTTTCTAGCGAGAAGCGCTGCGGAACCACCAATGGCGGCAAAGTAGACCGCCTTGTATTTCACCATGGCCTCAATAACTTCCACGGCCCTCGGCCCTTTCCCGATCATCCCTTTGAGGCCCGCCTCCATCATCCTGGGGGCGTATGGGTCCATTCGGTAACTCGTGGTAGGCCCCACCGATCCGATGGGTTTCCCGGGCGGTGTAGGTGCTGGGCCCGCGTAGTAAATTACCTGCCCATTTACATCAAAGGGAAGTTCTTCCCCCTTATCCAGGGCTTCCACCATCCTTTTGTGAGCCGCATCCCGCCCGGTATATATGGTTCCGCTGATGAGGACCCTGTCTCCAATCTTAAGTCCTGAAAGCAACTCCTCAGTGACGGGCGTTTCTATCCGTATCTCTCTCAATGTTTTCACCTCGCTTGTTCAGAGTTCCACTTCCTTGTGCCTGCTCACATGACAGTCTATGTTAATGGCCAATGGCAAACTGGCTATATGGCAGGGATGTGTCTCGATTGCAACGGAGAATGCAGTTGTGCTCCCCCCAAGGCCCTGGGGCCCGACTCCAAGTTTGTTGATTTTTTCGAGAATTTCGTCTTCGACTTCCGCCATCTCAGGGTCGCTGCTCTTATCCCCGATCTTCCTCAAAAGAGCTTTTTTTGCCAGGTAGGCAGCCTTTTCGAAGGTTCCCCCGATTCCCACTCCCACCTTGATGGGAGGGCACGGGTTCCCGCCTGACTGCCGAACCCGCTCGATCACGGCTTTTTTAACCCCTTCTATCCCCTGTGCGGGTGTAAGCATCATCACGGTAGACATATTCTCACAACCACCCCCCTTTGCCAGGAAGGTGATCTTCACCCTGTCACCGGGAACGATATTGTAGTGGATCACTGGAGGTGTATTGTCTCCCGTGTTCACCCTCCCGGTTGCTGGCCTGTCGACAATCGATTTTCTCAGGTACCCATCCCTGTAGCCCTGCCTCACCCCTTCCGCCAGGGCCTCATACAGGTCGCCACCTACGAAGAGGACTTCCTGACCGATGTCAACGAACAATACGGCGAAGCCGCAGTCCTGACAAGCGGGCATGCCCTCCTCGCTGGCAATACGGGCATTCTCCCGAAGGACCTTGAGGATCTCAACTGCTGCGGGAGATTCCTCCTTTTCCACCGCATTATCATACGAGGAAAGGATATCCTCCCCCAGGTTGCAAGTCGCATCCATGCACATGTCCCGCACAACCTGGATCAGGTCACCTACCAGTATTTCTCTCATGGTTTCTCCCTTTCCCTGGGATTGTCTTTTAAAAACCCATGCTGTCAACGAGTTCGCAGAGTTCTTTTACGGCTGCAGCCGATTTGTCGAGGGCACCCTGTTCCTCTTCGGAGAGTTTGAACTCGATAATTTCCTGCGCTCCCCCTTCCCCCAGCTTCACGGGAACACCCACGAAGAGGTTGTCAATCCCATATTCTCCCTGGCAGAGTGCCGCACAGGGTAGGATCTTCCTCTTGTTGAAGACTATCGATTCAACCATCTCCACAGCGGATGCCGCGGGAGCGTAGTAGGCGGAACCTGTTTTAAGGAGGGCCACGATTTCTCCCCCGCCCTTCCTCGTTCTCTCTAAGATTGCATCGAGCCTATCCCTGGGGATAAGGTCTTCCACAGGGATTCCCGCGACTGTCGTGTATTTTGTGGAAGGCACCATGGAATCTCCGTGCCCACCGAGGACGAAAGCATTGATGTTCTCCACTGACACATCGAGTTCCATAGAGATGAAGGTACGGAACCTGGCAGAATCGAGAATTCCCGCCATCCCCATCACACGGTTCCTGGGGAACTTCGATGTCTTGTATGCCACATAGGTCATGGCATCCAGCGGGTTTGCCACAACTATGATGATTGCTTCAGGGGACTGTTCCACCGCACGCTCGGTGACCTCTTTTACTATCCCCGCGTTCACCTTGAGGAGGTCATCCCGGCTCATCCCGGGCTTCCGCGGTAAGCCTGACGTTATTACGATCACGTCCGACCCGGCCGTTTCTTCGTATCCGTTCGTCCCGATAATTTTTGTATCGTACCCGAGAACCGGCCCCGCCTCCATGAGATCCAGCCCTTTCCCCTGGGGCATGCCCTCTACTATATCCACCAGCACGACATCAGCGAAATCCCTCACCGCGAGGTCCTGGGCAGTAGTCGCCCCAACATTCCCCGCGCCTACAACCGTGATCTTAGACCGTGCCATAATTCCCTCCTTAATCCAAAATGGTATGTTTAGACCAGCCCATCAACCCATGTGGGAGATAATCACATCTCCAAACTCCGAGCACTTCACCTCATCCACGTCAGTGATCCCCTCGGCCCTCATGAGCCGGGCAAAGTCGTAGGTAACCCTGTGTGATGAGATGGCGCCCTCGATACCCTTGACGATCAGGTCGGCCACTTCGTTCCAACCCATGAACTCGAACATTAGCGCCCCGGAAAGAAGTTCCGATGATGGGTTCACCTTGTCGAGACCTGTATACTTCGGAGCAGTCCCGTGGGTCGCCTCGAAAATGGCAACACCCGTGTCGTAATTGATGTTTCCTCCAGGAGCGATTCCGATACCCCCTATCTGGGCGGCAAGAGCGTCGGAGAGGTAGTCTCCATTGAGGTTCAGGGTGGCGATCACATCGAATTCCTTTGGCCTCGTCAGGACCTGCTGAAGTGTAATGTCGGCGATATTATCCTTGATCAGGACCATATCCTTCCACTTCCCCCCTCCGTGGGTATCCCAGAGTTTCAGGGCCCCCTCCACCTCGTTGAGAATTGCATTCTGTTTCGCCTCGTCAAGCTGTTCAAACCATGGCTCGACCATCTTTGCGTTATCCCTATTTGAAAGTTCCGGATTGTTTTCCTTGTTCTCGATGACCCATGCTTCTCTCTGTGTAATAACCTTATTCCTCAAGATAGGATCGAGGGCTACCTCATACCCCCAGTCACGGAAGGCACCTTCCGTAAATTTCATGATATTCCCTTTGTGGACAATAGTAACGGAACGCCTCCCATACCTGAGGGCGTACTCTATGGCAGACTTGATGAGCCGCTTCGTCCCCTCCTCGGACACGGGTTTGATCCCTATTGAGGAGGACCCGGGGAAACGGATATTAGCCACCTTCATCTCCTCGAGGAGAAAATCGACCATCTTTACTGCTTCGGGTGACCCGGCCATCCATTCTATGCCTGCGTAGATGTCCTCGGTGTTCTCCCTGAAAATGACCATATCCACTAATTCAGGATGTTTCACAGGACTCGGCACACCTTCGAAATACTTGACGGGCCTGAGGCACACGTAGAGGTCGAGGGTCTGCCTGAGAGCCACGTTCAAGGAGCGGATACCCCCTCCAACGGGAGTCGTGAGAGGCCCCTTGATCCCCACCTTGTATTCCCTGAATGCCTCGATAGTATCTTCTGGCAGCCATTCCCCGCTCTGGTTGAAGGCCTTTTCCCCTGCAAATACCTCGAACCATTCGATCTTCCTTTCCCCGCCGTAGGCTTTCGTAACTGCCGCATCGAAGACCTTCACCGATGCATTCCAGATATCCGGCCCCGTTCCATCTCCCTCGATGAAAGGAATAATTGGGTTATCGGGAACCACCAGCGTACCGTCTGCTCCGAGCGTCATGGAAGACCCGGATTTCGGCGGATTGAGATCTTTGAAGTTAACCATAATTCCCTCCAAGAAAAATGTATTAGTGAATAGCGTTCCAGATCAGAGGAATGCACCGAAACATGCATACAGTATACAAACTTAACTCATTTGTCAAGGAGAGGGAAAGACCAGTTCAGAGTTCCAAGTTCAGAGAAAATCCTGAAGAAGAACTGCTTGTTTCAAGTAACACAAGTTTCATATAAAAAAGTTTCAGTAAAAGAAGTTTCTTGAAAACCTACTTTCGTTTTTCGTCGGACGTAGGACATAGGACGTCGGACAACCAATCAATACAGTTCAGAG
>CAYSOQ010000109.1:0-5323 GCA_964432685.1 uncultured bacterium | reverse complement strand
TGTCGGTTTCATCTAACCATGTTTCATCCGACCGATGTTTCAATTGAAGATGTTTCATGAAAACCGTATATTTCTTTGAACTTTGATCTTTGAACAGCAGTTGTTACTGTTCCAGGTTTTTTTAGGATTTAGGAACTCGGAATTAGGAATTATCATCAGATCAGTTCAGAGTTCTACGTTCAGAGTTCAGAGATTACCCGAAACTCGAAACAACCTACCTGTTTACTCTGTATGTTTTTCGGCGTGGCATTTTCTCTGAACTCTAATCTCTGAACTTGGAACTAACATCCTTAAACAATAGAATATTTTTGAGATGCAGAATGGTATATTTTCATGTATGATACATATGTATGCTGAATATGGGGGTATTCGGTGTAAGAAAGAGATAGACTTCGAATTAATACCCAGTAGTTGGAAATAGGAAACCTTTTTAACTTGCTCGAATGGGATTAGCTAATCGCTCTGAATATATGGTTTTCCGTGCAGACCAGAACGGGACTGTCCGTGGAGTGAGTTCTTCGCTCTGCGCATTCCTCGGGTCTGAACGGGACCATTATCTCGGAAAACCTTTCCTTACATTCATAGGGGACGAATCCCGGGAAGAAGCAGTTCGCTCCCTTCTAAGGCTGAAATCCCCCCCCCACCTGTACTACATCGAACTCAATACGAAGAGGAAGAAAGGTAACCAGTGGGTTGGTTGGTCGATGAAATCTATTCCCCAGGAAGGGGAACAACCTCTCATCCTGGGGGTAGGGGTTCAACTCGAGGAGGGAGTCGAGGCAGGTAAGACACTCAGGCGGCTGAACCTTCAATACGATACACTCGCAAGGGGAATACAGAAGATATCTGGCGCTGGAAGCATTACCGATGTTTTGAGAAATATTATACGGACGGGGATCGATCTCGTGGAAGGTGAATCGGGGACTGCAGGGCTCTCTTCGGGGGAGGAAATAATCTTCAGAGAGTTTCTGAAGGGGGGAAATATCTTTTCCATACACCACACTTTTCACAAAGGGTACGGAATGGCAGGGAAAGTTCTCGAGACTGGTGAATCAGTTGTTGTGGCAGATGCAAAGGGAAACCCTCTGGTGCCCACCGATTTTTCCATGAACCTCGAAATCAAAAACGGAGCAGCAATTCCCCTGAAGAGCAGGAGGGGAGAGGTTATCGGGTGTTTCGAAATCTATAACAGCCCCCAGGAAAAACCCTTCGACAGGGACGATCTCCATATGCTCCAGACTCTTGCGGATACTGGTGCTTCGGCGTTAGAGAGGATCCGGGTACTCGAAAAGGAGTCGAGCAGAAAGGAGGACCTCTTCAGGCTTTCAAGAGGAGTGATGGAAACAATGAACATCCTCTCTCCTGTTGGGGAGACTGGTGAAGTTAAGGAACCTTCTCCTCTCCCCGAGGAAAGCGGCCTCAAAAGAAAAGTCGAAGAAATGGACAGCCTGGTAGGAGGAATCGCCCATTCCGTGAACAACTCTCTTGCAACCATATCCGGGACATGTGAACTTCTCAAGATGAGGAAAGAGGGAGACCTGGACCTTCAGGCTCGCATTGACTTGATTATGAATGCAGTCACGAATACGGCATCCCTCGTGGACCAGTTGCTTGCCTATAACAGGAAACAGATTGCTACCCCAAGGGTGTTGAACCTCAATACTCTGATAAGTGAGTTCCAAAGTGATCTCATGAAGGCAGTAGGGGACTATGTACTCCTTGAGATCAACCTCTCTGATGGATTGTGGAGCATCAAGATGGATCCCAAGCAGTTAAGGGAGATTATCTTCAACCTGGTGAATAACTCATGTGAGGCTATGCCCCATGGGGGGAGTATCCAGATTAATACGGATAACACCATTGTTGACAGCGCCGCTGCGGCAAGAAATCCTGGCATGAAAACGGGTAAGTATGTGACCATCACAGTCGCTGACAAGGGGGCGGGAATCGACAAAGATGTCCTCCCCCGGATATTCATCCCCTTCTTTTCTACCAAATCCTATAAGAATGCGCGGGGTATGGGGCTCACCACGGTTTTCGGGATTACGAAACAGAATGGTGGATATATTACAGTGAAGAGTGAACCGGGCTCCGGGGCATCCTTCACGGTGTATTTTCCATCAATATAGGCCCTTTGGTTCCTTCCAGGGACAGTTCCTGTATCTATCATTCATCCTTGTTTGAAGCACGGATACAGTGGAAGGGCAGAAACTACCCGAGCGGCTCACATCTTCAATGACTCGATTCCCGGAAAAACTTAATGAAGTATTGTCTTTTCATGGGTAAGGGCGGAAGGGGCGGAAACGGTTATTCTTGATGCATTTCAGGTTTTGTATTACCATAGCATTTCTCGAATGATCAAGAGCCGGCGTAGCTCAGCGGTAGAGCAGCTGATTCGTAATCAGCAGGTCGTAGGTTCAATTCCTATCGCCGGCTCCATCTAACCTGCTAATTCACATTGCATTTTAGATGTGGAAGGGAGACTCTCCTAACCGATTTCCTGTAAAACTGTGAAAATTTTCACAAAGATACAGGCATGGGTTTAGGCGCCAGCCATCAGACCGGATGGACACCCCTGTTCCTTCGGTTTACCGAGGACCTTGCAAAGAGAAGAAAATAGTTCCAGGTAATGGATTTTCAAACCGATTACACAATTTCTTCATCTAACTAATACCGATCAGCGCTTGACCAGACACCTAAGTGACCTCAATAGCTAATGGAAGGTGGATGGTTAGATCGATGTCACACCTAATACTTTAACAAGGGGAAAACTTTATATTTATTAAATATGTTGTAAGAGCATATTCTATTAAGAGACTATATCAAGGATAGTATTAAATATTTTTTTTAGATGAATTTAGACAATGGATAAAAAACATTTCAAAAAAATCGGGATAGTGGTGGCTATCGTAGCTGTCATAGCGGCCTTCAGGTTTTTCCACCTGGATCAATATTTCACTCTCTCATACATCAAAGCGTCTCAGGAAAAGTTCCTGATGCTCTATGGAGAGAACCGGTTTCTCGTCATCGGAAGCTACATGTTGATCTACATAATTGTCACTGCACTGTCGCTGCCGGGCGCAGCTGTGATGACCCTTCTGGGAGGAGCCATTTTCGGGTTCATCATAGGCACCCTCGTCGTCTCCTTCGCCAGCACGATCGGTGCGACCATTGCCTGTTTTTTCTCACGTTACCTTCTGAGGGACTGGGTCCAGGGGAAATTTGGCGACAAACTCCACACCATCAATGAAGGGGTCACTAAGGAGGGATCTTTCTACCTCTTCACCTTGCGCCTCATCCCGGCTTTCCCCTTCTTCGTCATCAACCTCGTCATGGGGCTAACAAAGATGCCCCTTAGAACATTCTACTGGGTATCACAGGTGGGGATGCTGGCGGGAACCATGGTCTACGTCAATGCAGGTAAGGAGCTGGCAAAAATTGATTCCCTGCGAGGGATTCTATCTCCCCGGTTGATAATTTCTTTCGTTATTCTCGGGCTCTTTCCCATTATGGTGAAAAAATTGATGGCCCTGTATAAATCAAAGAGGCCAAAACCCGTTAAAAACTGAACGATTCCTTATGGTTTTATTCAGGAGGAGATGATGGCTGATTACGAATACGATTTAGGTGTTTTAGGGGGTGGGTCTGCAGGATTGACCGTAACTGCAGGAGCAGCCCAGTTGGGGGCGAAAACTATTCTCATAGAGAAAGAGGGCGAGCTAGGGGGAGATTGCCTACACTACGGGTGCGTCCCCAGCAAAACGCTCATCAAGACAGCATATGTCTACCAGCTGATGAAAAATGGGGATAAATATGGCCTTCCCGGGATGAAGCCTCCTCCCGTAGATTACCGGGAAGTGGCGAAGAGAATCAAATCGGTGATAGGGGTCATTCAACAGCACGATTCGGTGGAACGATTTTGTAAGCTCGGTGCCCTCGTGGAAATGGGAGACGCTACATTTATCGATGACCATGCTGTAAGGCTCAACGGGAAAACCGTCTCTGCAAAAAACTGGGTCATCGCCACAGGGTCTTCACCCTTCATCCCGGACATACCAGGTCTGGATAAGACCCCTTTCATTACCAACAAGGAAATCTTTTACATGGACAGACTTCCAGCTTCCATGATCGTTCTCGGAGCCGGCCCCATAGCGATTGAGATGGCCCAGGCCTTCACACGGCTGGGAACGGACGTCACCGTAGTGCAGAGAAGCAACCAGATACTGAGCAAAGAGGATAAAGACATTGCTGACACGGTGATGGAAGTCCTGAAAGATGAAGGCGTCACCTTTTACCTGAACTCATCCATAGTTAGCGCAACTGACCGGGGAGATAAACGTGAGGTCCAGGTCAGGATAGGTGGTGGAGAAATGGTCAACCTCAGGGCAGAGACCATCCTGGTCGCACTGGGAAGGACTCCCAACCTGGGAGGTATTGGACTCGAAGATCTGGGGGTTGAGTTCGACGGTAAAGGACTGAAGTTGGACAGAAAATTGAAGAGCAACATCACACACATCTACGGTGCTGGAGATGTGACGGGTGACCATCAATTCACCCACGCAGCCGGTTACGAGGGAGGAATCGTGCTCAGCAACGCTGTGTTTCGCCTCCCAAGGAGCGTTGATTATACCAATATGCCCTGGAGTACCTACACAGACCCCGAACTCGCCAGCATAGGCATGAACGAGAAAAGTGCACAAAAAGCCGGGATAGAGTATTCGGTCTGGACGGAAGAATTTAAAAACAACGACAGGAGCCTGGCGGAGGGCTCAACAGTGGGAAAAATAAAGATGCTGCTTGACAAGAATGAAAAGCCCATAGGGATTCAGATCCTGGGGCTCCATGCGGGAGAGCTGGTAAACGAGTGGGTCGCCATTATGAACGGCAAAGTAAAGCTCTCCACAATCGCATCATCCATCCATCCTTACCCCACGCTGGGTGAGATCAATAAGCGCGTTACGGGAACCTTTTTCTCTGGGAAAATATTTTCAGACAGGGTCAAGAAAGGTCTTAAGTTCCTGTTTAATCTGAAAGGCAGGGCCTGCGGCGAAGAAACAAAAGGGGGAACATGAGGTAATGAAGAGAGAGAATCCTACTGTTATTGAGGAGTCTTTCTCAATCTTGAGGAGATAATTATGGTATCAACGGACCACTCAACGCGGGAAAAGGATATTGATGGGCTCTCCATAAACACTATCCGTACCCTCTCCATGGACGCGGTTCAAGCAGCCAACTCGGGCCATCCCGGTACTGCCATGGCTATGGCGCCCGTCGTATATTGCCTCTGGCAGCGCTTCTTACGATATGATCCAGAGGATCCGAT
>CAYSOQ010000108.1:0-5326 GCA_964432685.1 uncultured bacterium | reverse complement strand
GGCAAGAAGGCCTTCGAGGAAAATACCTGCGCCGATTGCCACTTCCAGTCCGATTCTGACAGGGAGAAACTCGTCAAGAGGGTTTCAGGTTTAAATCCCGTTCAGTTTGCCACAGTCCTCTGGAACCACATCCCCAAGATGGAAGCCAAGATGGTAAGCCAGGCGGTTCCATGGCCCAAGCTTTCTGGAAAGGAAATGAGGGATATTCTCTCCTATTTTCAAAGCCTTTGATCAATATCTAATCTATTTTCTCCCCCTGCGGGGTCTCCTCAGGAGGAGTACGTCTTTATACCCAAACGTGTCAGCCCGCAAGGGGGCATTGAACACATGCCCATCTATCACGTACAATAGTGAAAATCCACACTGGCTGAAGGGGTACCTTAAGAATTATCCAGCTTCTGATTTGGAGATGATTTGGGAACTACCATGCAGAATCCAGGGTTGATCTCTAACCTCTTCCTCCTGGCCGGGGGATCATTCATAATTGCCCTGTCCGGAGCTCTCATGCCCGGGCCTCTCCTCACGATCACCATCGGGGAATCGGCGAGAAAGGGAGCCCTCACAGGGCCCCTCCTCATTCTAGGGCACGGGATCCTCGAGGGGGCACTCGTAATCCTCCTCCTGTCGGGCCTCTCCTCTTTCATCAACAGGACGGGGTTCAAGCTCTTCTCCTTCCTTGCAGGGGGGATCATCCTCATCTTAATGGGATACACAATGGTGAGGGATGCGGGGAAACTCGAAATCGACACAAAGGGAGTAACATCACACAGGGCTGGGAATACGGTTCTCCTGGGGATCATCGGCTCCCTTTCGAACCCGTACTGGATCATTTGGTGGGCAACGATAGGCCTGGGCTACCTCGTTGCCTCAATCAAGTCAGGGATCCCCGGAGTAATCGCTTTCTTCACCGGACACATCCTGGCAGACCTTGCCTGGTACTCCCTGGTCTCGACTGCAGTGGCACGGGGGAAAAAAGTTGTGTCCGTCAAATATTACCGTGGAGTCATCGCTCTTTGCGGCGTCTTTCTCTTCTTCTTCGGCAGTTGGTTTCTCTATGAATGCACTAAGATAATTATTAGTTGAAATATAGGTTTACATTTTCCCTCATGCGGGAAATTCCATGGCTTCATCATCCTCTTCGGATATATCGGCTCTGAATTGGCCTGTTTTGATCGCCACAGCGACCTTGACCATTAGAGTGTATAGTAGCATACCGAACCCCCATATGGCGGAAGTGATCATGAACTCAGTAGAGGATGGGCCGTACTCATAGATTTCCCCGAGAACATCGGGTGTGAACCCCGGGATTATGAGCCCCATACCCTTCTCGATGTAAACCCCGATAATGACAAGGATGCATGCAATATTCAGAGTAGTGTAGTTTTCCCTTGTCTTGGGGATGAGGAAAAAGAGGAACCCAACCGTATTGAATACAGTGGCAAGCCAGATAGAGAAGACCAGGTCATTCTTCCCGTGGAGCCCCATGTACAGGTACTTGAAGGAGGCGATATGTGCCGAATCTGTATAATACTCTTTGAACCACTCAGCAAGCATGAGGAAAATATTGATGAACATGGCGTAGGCGATGAGTTCGGCAATCTTGAAGAGTGCCCTGTCCGTTATCTCCACATCGGAAAATTTCCTTATAACCTGGAAAACGATGATCATGATTGCGGGCCCCGAACAAAATGCAGAAGCAATGAAGCGGGGAGCGATAATAGCCGAGTTCCAGAAGGGCCTTGCCCCCAGGCCGTTGTACAGGAACGCGGTGACCGTGTGAATCGATACGGCTAGGGGAATCGGAAGGAGCACGAGAGGCCAGTAGAAGTTGTGATTCGGCTCCCTGTGGAAATAATGGCTATAGAGGATATATCCTGCGATACCGATATTCAGAAAGAGGTAGCCGTTCAACGCGAGTATATCCCACGACAAAAGAGATTGGGGGAAGTTCATACGCCCGAGCAATGGAATCAGGTGCCAGACCCTGTCAGGGCGGCCAATATCCACTGTAACGAAAAGCATGGCCATAATAATGGCACAAATTGCCAGGAGTTCACCTAAGACTGCGATCTCCCTGATTCCTTCAAACTTGTATATATACCCGGGAATCACCAGGTAAACTGCCGCCGCAGCCACGCCTACAAGGAAGGTGAAGTTGGAAATATAAAATCCCCACGAAACCTGGTCCCGCATATTCGTGACGATCATTCCCCTGTGAAGCTGATACATGTAGCCGAGAACTCCCAGGACGATGAAGAAGGAGAGGTACCCGAGCCATAAGTAGTACTTCTTCGAACCAGTGAAGGCAACCTTTCCCGCATTCAATGCGAAGGAAATAAATTCTTTTCTCTTTTTTTGCATTCCAAGAACCCCTGTTCGAATTATAATCCGAAGAAATAGAAAAACTTCGGACGAGTATTCAACTCTTCTTTGAAGATGTAGACCCGTTTGTTCTCGATGATATAACGGATCTCCCCATCTGGATCAGTTAAATCCCCGAATTTCCTCGCACCTACCGGACAGACTTCCACGCAGGCGGGATACCTCCCATTTCTCGTCCTCTGTATGCAGAAGGTACATTTCTCTACCACCCCTGCAAATCTCGGCCTGTTCCCAAGATAGTGGGTTTTGGGGTTCATCTCTTCAGAAGGGATATTCGGTTCTCCCCAGTTGAAGTGTCTCGCCCCGTATGGGCACGCTGCCATGCAGTACCTGCATCCGATGCACCAGTTGTAATCGATCGCCACGATCCCATCCTCTTCCTTCCACGTCGCCTGAACGGGACACACCTTGGTGCAGGGAGCATTCCTGCACTGGTGGCACTGAACGGGCATATAGAAATGCCCCTCCTCCGGAACCACATCCGGATTGTAATAGATCTCAGAATCCTCTATGTTGATCCCTTTCTCTTTTTCCATCTCGAGGACCTTGATCCAGTGGATCTGGGGGTCCCTCGACTGGTTATTTTCCTCCACGCACCCGTACACGCACCGCCTGCAGCCGATACAGCGGGAAAGGTCCAGGGCGTAGGCAAAGGTTACGTTGGGAAGAGGCGGGTCAGCCGATACGGTAACTTTTTTGTCATACTGCTTCGAATATTTCTCTTCCAGCCTCTTTAGGACCCTTTGAAGGTCCTCCTTCGTGAACCGCTTGAAATGATTCTGGAAAAGTTCTTCCCAGCTCGTCGTAATCGCCTCGGCCTTTTTACCCGGCAAACACGTAGCAGCAGCCGCAGCCCCCAGGCCTTTGAGGAATTTTCTCCGGCTTCTTCTCTTCGCTTCAGTGTCTCTCTTGGGGGACATCATCTATACTCCTCGATAATCTGTATTGCTTACCTTATCTCATCTGGTCTCTTCGGGGGTGGAAGAGGTACGAGGGGTTTGAACCGCGGAGAATGAGGGTTGTGACAGTGGGCGCAGAGGAGGTACTGTTTCTGTCCGTCCCACAAACCTGTCCTCTTTCCGTGGACTCCAGCCTTCCAGTCCCTGAACTTGTCTCCATGGCACTGGCCGCAGAGACGGTATGATTTCGTAAAGGGAATTTTTTCACCTGATACAAGGTGGAGCAAATCCCTGTTCTCGGCATCGTGGCAGTCGAGGCACCATCGCTGCCCTGCCGCATGGGTAAGCTTGATATTCGTATGTTCCTCAGTAAGTTCCCTTCTTGTCCTGTCAACTTCCATGTCCTCGTGGCAGTTGGAGCAGGGAAAGATATCCTCAGAAAAAGGAGGGGGAGGTACGGGGAAGGAACGCACATCCTTCCCGTGACAAACTGAACACTTCTTTATGTAGATCAACTTCCCCTGTCCGATAACTTTTTCTATCTTTTCCGCTTCCCGGATTTCCGCGAGGCTGCGAATATAGGCGATTACGTACCAGATTTTCTGTTTCCCCAGGGTTTTACTGAAGGAGGGCATTTTTCCCCCGTGGCGGCCTTTTGAGATGGATTCAAGGAGCTTCGCATCAGAGGAGCCGTACCTCCACGTCCCACCTGCGAGCTTGGGCCCTATCTTTCCCTCCCCTTCTTTCCCATGGCAGGCGGCGCACCGCTCAAGAAAGATCACTTTCCCCTTCTGTGAGAGAATCTCCAGTTTTTGCTCTTCTTTCAAATCCCCTGAAACACTCCTCAAGAAGGCGATGATCTGCCAGATATTCTCATCTCCAAGATAGCGCTTCCACCCGTGCATACCTCCAGGACGGCCCTCTGCGATGGATTTGAAGATGGCTCCCTCCCTGTCTCCATATTTCCATTTCTTATCCGCCAGGTTCGGGCCCACTCCCCCCTTTCCATCCTTTCCATGGCAGGCGGAACAGTTTTCCATATAATGGTCCTGGCCCGCTTCGATCATCTGCTTCTTCTTGAATCTCTGGACATCCTCGTAGAGGCTTCGCACATAGGAGATGACGGACCAGATTTCTTCATCCTTTAAAACCTTTTTAAAAGATGGCATACCGCCCAGTCTTCCTCCTATGATGGAACGGAAAAGTTCAGCGTCCTTTGATCCATATTTGAATTTCCCTTCAGATAAATCTGGCCCTGCGATCCCCCGCGACTTGACTTTCCTGCCTTCCTGGGCATGGAGAGTAGTTGTCCCAAAGAAAAATGATGAGGACAATATGGTGAGTAGGGCTAAAAATAGTATAAATATTTTACCGTTAGGTCGAAATAAAACCATCAAGGTATCTCCTTGAAGCGGGATTTACCACAGGCACCGTAGAGGATGCTTCAGTGTAACCATAGAGTTATTAACATAATCCCTTTCCCCAGTCAATTGAATAATACAGGACATCGAGAAGGCATGCAAATATGTATACATTGTACAATATACACTTGGGTCTTTGCCAGAATTATAATGAGTTCATCCCCGGGGACCTCCTTTCCCGTCCCGCCTCAGAAAGAAGACGAGAAACACAACCATGAACATGAATATGGAGAGGAGGTAAAAGGCATCGTTGAATCCCTTCATCATAGCCTGGCGGTTCATCTGCCCATATATCCCCTCGAGTGCGAAGCGCTCTGAGACCCCCGGGAGGAGTCCCATCTTACCAGACAGGAAGAGCTTCAATTTGTACATGGATATATTGAAGGTTTCGTTGAAGCGGTGCATCTGTTCGGAGAGTCTCAAGTGATGAAACTGGGAACGTCGTGTAAGCATGGTTGTGGAGAAGGCGATGCCGAAACTCCCGCCAAGATTTCTCAAGAAATTATAGATAGCCGTAGCATCTCCCATCCTCGGTTTGGGTATGAGCGATAGAGTAAGGTTCGTGAGGGGTATGAAGAGGGCTGCCATCCCCATTCCCAGGACCATGCGGGGAATCATGATGGA
>CAYSOQ010000107.1:0-5354 GCA_964432685.1 uncultured bacterium | reverse complement strand
GAAGGTGGAAGGACAGTGGGTGCCGGAGTGGTATCCCAGATAATAGAGTAAGGGGCAGGTAATCGCATGAAAACACACAGGATAAGGATAAAGCTTAATGCCTTCGATCACAGGCTGATCGATCGTTCGGCTTCTGATATTGTTGGAAAGGCAAGGGAAACAGGGGCGAAAGTATCGGGCCCGATACCGCTTCCCACCAAGATTGAGCGATTTACAGTGAACAGGTCCCCCCATATCTACAAAAAGTCGAGAGAACAGTTCGAGATTAGGACACACAGGAGGCTGATCGACATACTGGAACCTAATCCCACTACCCTTGATGCACTCATGAAACTCGATCTTCCTTCTGGGGTAGAAGTTGAAATAAAACTTTAATTATAGCTGGTAAGGTGTTGATATGAAAAAAGGTATTGTAGGTAAAAAGGTGGGAATGACGCAAGTGTATGATCAGGACGGACGCGCAATTCCCGTGACTGTTATCGAAGCCGGACCCTGTGTGGTAGTCCAGAAAAAATGCGTGGAAAAGGACGGCTACAATGTTTTACAGGTAGGTTTTGATCCCAAGAAAACCCATCGTGTAAACAAGCCTCAGATGGGACATTTCAAGAAATCTGGGAAAGGTGCCTTCTATGTATTGAAGGAACTGAGGATAGAGGGTATCGATGAATATGAAGTCGGAGATGAGATAAGAGCCGAAATCTTTGAAGAAGGTGAGTATGTAGACGTGACGGGGCAGAGCAAAGGGCGTGGTTTCCAGGGGGTTGTAAAGAGATGGGGGTTTGCCGGTGGGCCTGCTACCCACGGATCCATGTTCCATCGTGCTCCAGGGGCAATCGGCCAATGTGCCTGGCCTTCCAAGGTCTGGAAAAACCAGAAGATGCCGGGACATTACGGAAATGAAAAGGTAACTGTATTAAATCTGAAGGTCGTGAAAATAATCCCGGAGAAGAATCTTATCCTCATTAAAGGGCCTGTACCGGGCAGCCGCAACGGGATTGTAATGGTCAGAGATGCAGTTAAAAAGAAAAATACACACGCAGCAGGAGATTCAAACTAATGGCTAAAGTTGAGATCATCGATATGGAGAGAAACGTGCTCTCTGAGAAGTCGCTGGATGATTCTGTCTTTGGACTCGAAACGAGGCCTGATCTCCTCCACAGTGTGGTGATAGCCCAGCTTGCGAAGAGAAGGAGCGGGACCGCTTCGACCAAAACCAGATCAGAGATTAGAGGTGGAGGAAGGAAACCCTGGAGACAGAAAGGGACAGGTAGGGCCAGGGTAGGAACTCTCAGTTCTCCTATTTTACGTGGCGGTGGTGTCACTTTCGGGCCGAAACCCCGGGATTATGAGAAAAAGGTGAATAAAAAGGTGCAGCGGGCAGCTCTGAAAAATGCATTGAGCATGAAAGTGCAGGAGGGAAACCTTCTGGTGGTGGATTCTATTTCCCTCGATACACCAAAGACAAAAGATTTTCTCGCGAAAATGGAAAACCTGGGGGTCAGGGAAGCCCTTCTAATCGATACTGAGCCGTCGAGTAACCTGGTACTCGGTTCGAGAAATCTCAGGGAATTCAAGACCCTACCCCAGAAAGTGTTGAATGTATATGACCTTCTTCGTTATGAGACACTCGTGATTACGGAAGGTGCCCTTGAAATTATTGAAAAGAGGCTCGGGGAATGAATAAATTTCACATTATAAAGAGACCGTTGATCACGGAAAAATCGACCCTACTGAAAGAGCTAGGAGACTACGTTGCGTTTGAAGTAGACAGGAGGGCGACAAAACTCCAGATCAAGAGGGCGGTAGAACAAATATTCAACGTGAAGGTGGTGGGAGTGAAAACGATGATCGTACCGGGGAAAGCCAAGAGGTTGGGCCGGTCGGCCGGTAGGGTCCCATCCTGGAAAAAAGCTCTTGTCAAACTGAAAGAAGGGAATACCATCGAATTTTTTGAAGGTGTATAGAAAGGAAATGGAGAGAGAATATGGCAATTAAACATTTTAAACCTACCTCCCCCGGTGTGAGGTTTAAATCCGTCATCACGTCAGAAGGATTATCCAAGAAAAAGCCGGAAAAGTCTCTCACAAAACCCCTTAAAGGAAGTGGTGGGAGGAACAACCATGGCCGCATAACCGCATGGTGCCGTGGAGGAGGCCACAAAAGAAAACTTCGAGTAATCGATTTCAAGAGAAATAAAATAGATATTCCCGCAAAAGTTGCTGCAATCGAGTATGATCCCAACCGTTCTGCGAGGATCGCACTGCTCCATTATGTAGATGGGGAGAAGAGGTATATCCTTGCCCCGGGTGGGCTATCTCTGGGTGATACACTCACTACATCGGAGGATGCGGATATCAAACCGGGCAATTGCCTGACCCTCAAAAACATTCCTGTGGGTACTCTTGTTCACAACATTGAGCTAAAGATAGGGAAAGGCGGACAAATTGCCCGTGGTGCCGGGTCTGTGTGCCAGATACTGGCGAAAGAAGGCAAGTATGCACACGTGAGGCTTCCATCCAGTGAAGTAAGGCTAATCAATCTCCAGTGCAGGGCGACAATCGGACAGGTTGGGAACCTTGACCACGAGAATATATCCATAGGGAAAGCAGGAAGGAACCGATGGTTGGGTAGGAGGCCAAATGTTCGGGGGACAGCCATGAACCCCGTCGATCATCCCCATGGAGGGGGTGAGGGGAAAGCCAAGGGAGGACGCCATCCGGTGTCTCCATGGGGTATGCCTACGAAGGGCTACAAGACCCGGTCAAAGAAGGCTTCAAATCGATTCATTGTGAAGAGAAGAAAGTAGGGAGGATCAAATGCCCAGGTCAGTTAAAAAAGGTCCATTTGTGGATGATCACCTGATGGATAAAGTGAGGAAGGCAATTGCCGCCAAAGACAAGAGGGTGATAAAAACCTGGTCGAGGCGCTCCACTATAATTCCCGAAATGGTGGGTTTGACCTTTGCAGTACACAACGGGAAGAAATTTTTTCCAGTATATATTACCGAGAATATGGTTGGGCACAAACTGGGAGAATTTGCTCCCACGAGGACCTTCCATGGCCATGCCGGGGACAGAAAGGCACGAAGAGGCAGGTAACCTAAGGGAGAGGGTGAGATGGAAGCAAGAGCCATTTTAAAATATGTAAGGATATCACCGAGGAAAGCGAAGCTGATTGTTGACATGATCCGGGGCAAGGATGTGAGCAGTGCTGTATCTACACTGAAGTTTAGCCGGAAAAGAACAGCCTCGGTAGTCAAGAAAGTCCTCGATTCCGCCATCGCAAACGCGGTTCAGACTGGTGAGATAGATGTGGATAACCTTTATGTGAAAAGCATATATGTTGACCAGGGCCCAATGTTCAAACGGTTTCGGGCTGCACCCATGGGCCGCGCCCTGATGTACAGGAGAAGAACAAGCCATATTACAGTAATTCTAGACGAGAAATAAAGGAGGTCTCTGTTGGGACAGAAAGTACATCCATACGGTTTTAGAGTGGGGATCACGAAAGATTGGAAATCCCGGTGGTATGCGAAGAAAGACTACCATAAATTTCTTCAGGAGGACCTCCGGATAAAAAAATACGTAAAAGAGACCATGTTTCACGCAGGTATTGCAAACGTGGAAATTGAACGAAAGGCGAAGAAGGTAATCATTCAGGTACACACATCTCGCCCAGCTCTTGTAATTGGAAAAAAAGGAGTTGAAATAGAGAAACTGAAGAAAAACATTCAAGAATTGACAGAGAAGGAAGTATCCATAACAATCCACGAAATTAGACGGCCCGAACTTTGTTCAGTCCTTGTGGCCGAACACATAGGTATGCAGCTTCAGCGGAGAGTAGCATTCAGGAGAGCGTTGAAAAAGGCGATGATCAATGCGATGAAGTATGGGGCTCTGGGAATAAAAGTGGCCGTTGCTGGAAGGCTCGGAGGCTCCGAAATCGCCCGGACTGAATGGCAGAGAGAGGGGAGAGTTCCCCTGCACACTCTTCGTGCAGATATCGATTACGGATATGCAGTCTCGAAAACCACTTATGGTGTCATTGGGGTGAAAGTCTGGATCTATAAGGGAGAAATCTTCGATAAGAGTACAGATACGGATAACTAGGGACGGGAGAGGGAGATGCTTGCTCCGAAAAGGATAAAATACAGAAAGAGACAAAAGGGGCGTATGAGGGGTAAAGCCCAGAGTGGTAATTACATTGCCTTCGGTGATTTTGCTATGAAAGCTCTCGAAGCGAGCTGGATTACCTCCAGGCAGATCGAAGCGGCAAGGGTCGCTATCACCCGTCACGTGAAAAAGGGGGGGAAACTGTTTATCAGGATTTTTCCTGATAAGCCCATCACGAAAAAACCTGCAGAAACAAGGATGGGCAAAGGGAAAGGGACTCCTGAATATTGGGTTGCAGTTGTGAAACCCGGGAGAATACTATATGAAATCCAAGGGGTTCCTGAACATGTTGCGAAGGAAGCCTTCAGGCTTGCTTCCCACAAGCTTCCCATCAAGGTGAAGTTTCTAAAGAGGGGAGGCTGAACATGAAAACAGCCGAACTGAGAGATTTAACTGTTGCGGAACTCATGGAAAAGGAAGTCGCTCTGGAAGAAGAGGTGTTTAGGCTAAAAATCAAGAGGTACGCCACACAGCTGGATAATAAGATGGTTCTTCGGAACAAGAAACGGGATCTCGCGAGAGTGAAGACGATTATCAGGGAAAAGGCTATTTTAGGGGAAAATACAATTGAGGGGTAGGATGATTCATGGATGGTTCTAAGAGAGGATTGAGGAAAACCCGAGTCGGTGTTGTCGTGAAAGATAAGATGGAAAAAACTGTTATTGTGCAGGTGGAGCGAATGGTCATCCACCCCATCTACAAAAAATATCTTCGGAGACATTCTAACTACATGGCTCACGATGAAGCAGGTGAGACCCGCTTAGGCGATACTGTGGAAATTATTGAAACACGGCCACTTTCAAAGAACAAAAGGTGGCGTGTTATGCGGCTTATCGATAGGCCTGGGATAAAATAACGAACCCTGGAGCAATACCATGGTACAGATGCAGACAATTCTGGATGCTGCGGATAACTCGGGTGCGAAAAAACTCTATTGCATCAAAGTCCTCGGCGGATCCCGTAAACGATACGCTTTCCTTGGTGACATCATCATTGTCAGTATCAAGGAAGCCCTCCCAAACAGTAAAGTCAAGAAGGGAGATGTAATGAGAGCAGTTGTGGTGAGGACAGCTAAAGAGGCCCGGAGACCCGACGGCACTTACATTAAATTCGACACAAACTCTGCGGTACTCATTAACAACCAGGGAGAACCCATAGGGACAAGGATATTCGGTCCCGTTG
>CAYSOQ010000106.1:0-5371 GCA_964432685.1 uncultured bacterium | reverse complement strand
CACGACCCCGGAGTTCAAGATCGACACGTGAGAAAACCCTATTGCCATGACAATGATCAAGACCAGAAAGAGACGTAGACTCATCTGCCCTCCTACGGTTCCCCCTCTTGTGAGGAGGATGACTGTACTCCTATTGTATCGATGTGGTCCCTATTTTTCCAATACTTTCAGTTCAACCCCGAGGGACCAGAGCTCATCGAAATCGTAAAACTCTCTCACAGGATCGTGGAAGACATGGATCACCAGATTACCATAATCTATTACGACCCATCTTCCGTCCCTCAGACCCTCTATGCCGATTGAACGGATTTTCTTTTTCTTCATTGTTGAAATTATATGTTCGGCAATTGTAAGAACCTGTCTGTCCGATGCTCCGGAACAAAGGATAAAATATTCAGCGATGCTCGATATTTGGCTTATATCCAGGATTTTAAGATTTTCGGCCTTTTTTTCCAAGGCACATTCTGCAATTTCCCTCGCAAATTTTTTTGTTTCTATTTTTTTACACCTCCTGATAAAGTTTATTTTCGATTATATATTTTTCTACCTTGTTCGTAACGAGAAATTTGATGGATTCACCTCTCCGGACCTTCCCGCGGATATTAGTGGAGGATATGTTGAGCCGATGGATCTTCAGCAGGTATATGCGAGTCCCTCTATCGGTTAGGATGGAGTCGCACCTCGGGGACGGGTTTCCATTCTCGAAAGATACAATCTCTAACGGTTTGATGGCCTCCTTAATTTCCTCAACGTAACGGTCTGTGAGGAACCCAGGTCTTGGGAGTACCGCAACGTGGGCCTCTGAAAGAAGTTCTTCATACCTGTACCATGAACTTATTTCCAGGAGAGAATCAGAGCCCATGATGACTGTTACGGGGGTTTCCACCCACGTTTTCTTGATATGGGAAACTGTGTGTACCGTATAGGATGGATCATCCCTGTCCACTTCGAAGGAGTTCAGTTCCCCGAAGCCGAGTTCATCCCTGACGAGGCTAACCATCTTGATTCTGTGTCGCTCCTCGGATAGGGAACCCCCTTGTTTGTGTGGAGGGTTACCTGTCGGTATAAATATTACCCTGGGGGCACCGAGGATTTCCCTGGATTCGATTATTCCTCTCACGTGCCCCACATGAATGGGGTCGAAGGTGCCTCCAAATATGGCAATGCCGCTCATGTTAATCGTGTCTTACCTGCCCTTCCCCGAATGCGATGAATTTCGTAGTGGTGAGTTCTTCGAGGCCCATGGGGCCGAAAGCGTGGATCTTCGTCGTGCTGATACCTATTTCAGCCCCGAGTCCAAGTTGATACCCGTCGTTGAAACGGGTCGAGGCGTTGACGAGGACGAGAGAGGAATCTACTTCCCTGATGAATTTCATGGCTTTCCCATAATTCTCAGTAACGATACACTCAGTGTGCTGGGAGCCGAATCTTCGAATATGGGCTATGGCTTCATCAATGGAGGAAACGATTTTCACAGAGAGAATGAGGTCCAGGTATTCTGAGTGCCAGTCCTCATCTGTCGCCTTTTTTGTGCCGGGGAGGATTGTATTTACTTCTTTACACCCCCTCATCTCCACATTTTCTTCTTCCATGATTTTTCCGAATCGAGGGAGAAAATCTGGAGCCACATCCCTGTGGACAAGGAGAGTTTCCAGGGCATTACATACGCCGGGACGATCTGTTTTCGAGTTTACGCTAATGGAAAATGCTTTGTCCATATCTCCATCGCTATCCACAAAGACATGGCAAACTCCCTTGTAATGTTTGATCACCGGGATACGGGATGTTTCGGATACCCTCCTGATGAGCCCCTCTCCCCCCCTGGGGATGATGAGGTCGATATATTCTTCCATAGTGAGGAGTTCATCCACGAGTTCCCTCCTTGTATCTCCGATGACTATAATCGCTTCTTCAGGGAGACCCGATTCCTTGAGTCCCTTCCTGAGAATCCTGGATATCGCGATATTTGAGTGTATTGCCTCCGACCCCCCCCTTAGAATCACGCAATTTCCTGACTTGATGCAGAGGCCTGCAGCATCTGCGGTAACGTTTGGCCTCGATTCGTAAATAATTCCTATGACTCCCAGGGGAATCCTCATCTTTCCCACTAACAGGCCGTTGGGCCTCCTCCACATCTTTACCACTTCCCCTACAGGGTCAGGAAGGCTGGCGACTTCCTCGAGGCCAAGTGCCATCTGGGATATACGCGCCTCTGTCAGTTCGAGCCTGTCGAGCATGGCTCTGGACAACCCTTTTTCCCTTCCCTTCTCGAGGTCGAGGAGGTTCTCTTTTTCAAGAAATCCCTTCTCCTCCCGGAGAAGGGAAGCCATTTTCTGTAAAGCCTTGTTTTTATTCGCAGATCCAGCTTTTGCCAGGAAGGAGGCAGCATCCCTGGCTTTCATTCCAATCTCAGGGAGGTTTGTTATAGTTTCTGTCGTGTTCATCGGTACCTCCATTCAAGAAGAGGGAAGTATGGTGAGGTTGTCCGTGTGCACCACTTCGTTGGGGATGGGCTCCTTGAACAACTCCTTGATTTCCCTGGATTTCATGCGTTTTATCTTCCTGACAACCTTGCTGTCCATCGAAGAGATTCCCTTGGCGAAAATCCCACCATCTGGTGCAGATATAGCAACTGCATCACCTTTCCGGAATGAACCGGTAACCCTTATTATACCCGATGGAAGGAGGCTCTTATGCTTCTCTACAAGAGCCTCCTTTGCGCCTTCGTCAACCAGGATTGTCCCTTTCGGGGTCAGGGCATAGGCAATCCAGTACCTCCTGCTCTTTTCACGCTTCTCAGTAGGCAGGAAGAGGGTTCCCAGGTCTTCCCCCGATATCATCTTCAGGAGAAAGTGTTTCCCCTTGTGTCCCCCTATGATCACAGGAATTCCGTAGAAGGTCGCCATCCTTGTGGCTTTGAGTTTCGATCTCATCCCCCCGAGCCCCAGGCTCCCCTTCCGTTCTTTCGACGCAAGTTTCATGGTTCCCCTGTCAATTTTTTCAACCAGGGGAATCCGTTTTGCATCATCGTAAATGGCCGGGTCCCTGTCATAGAGGCCTCCTGATTCGGACAGGATGATCAAGAGGTCAGCCCCTGCAAGATCGGTTACGCGGGCAGCGAGGGAATCATTGTCCCCTACGTTGATCTCTTCGGTGGCGACTGTATCATTTTCATTGATTATGGGGATGATACGGTGTTCGAGTAAAGCCTCCATTGTGTTTCTTGCATTCAGGAATTTTTTTCTCTCTTCGAATGCATCGTGAGTAAGGAGCACCTGGGCAACTTCTTTCCCGTACGCCCCGAATTCTTTCGAATAGTAGTACATGAGAAGGGGCTGCCCCACTGCTGCGGCTGCCTGTTTCGAAGAGAGTTTTCCAGGTTTCCCCGTGAGCCCTATTTTTTCCCTCCCCGCAGCCAGGGCACCTGAAGATACGATAATGCACCGGATTCCTTCAGATTCCAGGGAAACCACTTCCCTGACTATTTTGCGGAGAAATACTTTCTTGAGATGTGATTTTTCGTCGGCTAAGAGGGCACTGCCGATTTTGACCACTACTCTGCGGGGCCTTACGTGCTTGAAGAATTCTTTCTTTAGCGACTTGATCTCAAATGGTTGCATTGTTTTCCATGATTTCCACCAGCCGGTCCAGCAATTTTTCCACTCCTTCTCCAGTGGCTGCCGACACCGCCAGGATGGAATCCCCGGGAAATTCGAGAGAAGAGGACGCCTTCTTCGCACCATCTCTCCCCTCGGGGAGGTCAATTTTATTTAACAGAAGCAGCCTGGTCCTGTCCAGCATCTTCTCGTCATACCCTTCCAGTTCCCTTGCAAGAACTCTCATGTCCTCCGTAATCCCTCCCATTCCTTGTGTTGCATCGATCAAAATGATGATCACCTTCGTCCTCTGGAGATGTTTAAGAAACCGTGTTCCGAGCCCCACGCCAGAACTTGCTCCTTCGAGAACCCCTGGAATTTCGGCGATCACGAAGCTCTTTGCATCTTTGTGGGAAACTACCCCCAGGACAGGGGTCAGGGTTGTGAAGGGGAAGCTAGCGACTCTCGGTTTTGCCTTTGAAATTCTACGAAGGAGTGTCGATTTTCCAGCATTCGGTTTTCCCAGAACCCCCACGTGGGCGATCAGCCTGAGTTCCAGTTTCAGGAGTTTTTCCTCCCCTTTTCCCTCCTCTCCGGCGAAATCGGGAGCCTGCCTGGTGGAGGTGGTGAAACGTGCGTTCCCCTTGCCACCCCTTCCTCCGCGGGCTGCGATGAACTCCTGTCCTTCTTCGGTAAGGTCCTCGAGTATCAGCCCCGATTCAGGATCTTTGACGAGGGTACCCTCTGGAACGAGAATGATCAGGTCATCGGCCTTTTTCCCGTGCTGGGCCTTTCCCCTTCCATGCTGGCCCCGTTTTCCACGGTAAATTTTCCTGTATTTGAAATCGAGAAGAGTTGAGAGGTCTCTCGTGGCCCTGATGATCACGTGTCCGCCGTGTCCACCATCTCCCCCGTCGGGGCCACCCCGGGGGACATACTTCTCCCGCCGGAAGGATACGCAACCCTTTCCACCGTCTCCGGAGATTATTCGAATGAGAGCTTCATCTATGAAGAACATTAACGGACGGCAGAATAAATGGAGACCTTCTTTCTGGTCTTCCCGAGCCTCTCGAACTTGACGAAGCCGTCGATGAGGGCGAAGAGGGTGTGGTCCCTCCCAACGCCTACTTGGTCACCCGGGTGGATCTTTGTCCCTCTCTGTCTTACCAGGATATTGCCGGCCCTCACTTTCTGGCCGTCGTACCTCTTGACTCCGAGGCGTTTCGATTTTGAATCACGACCGTTCCGTGAACTTCCTACACCTTTTTTATGTGCCATGACTTCACTCCTTTCAAGAGGGGAGCTTTATCTCCTTCACAAGGAGACCCGTATAGAGTTGCCTGTGCCCGAGTTTCCTCCGGTACCCCTTCCGCTTCTTGTATTTGTAAACGATGATTTTTTTCCCCTTATCCTGGGATACGATACCACATGTGACTGAGGCTCCTTCAACCAGAGGGGTCCCTACGAGAAAGGTATCTTCCCCCTTCACGAAAAGAACAGAAGAGAGTTCCACTTCATCCCCTACATTCCCCTCAACTTTCTCCACTTCCACAGTGTCCCCCGGGGAGAGGCTGATCTGTTTCCCTCCCGTTTTTACGATGGCATACATCTTCTCGAACCTCCGGAAATTATATCTACCCTCAATCCATCCGAGCCATATATGATAAGTTGTTATCAATAAATTGTCAATTACTTGAGGGATGTTCCCATAGCTTTCATTGGGTACCCATGGAAACAACGTAGAGACCCTGTTGATGGGTGAAGGTATCCAGGTG
>CAYSOQ010000105.1:0-5456 GCA_964432685.1 uncultured bacterium | reverse complement strand
CTCCGACGTCTCTGCGCGAGAGCGACGATATAGAGATAAAAGGAGGGGGACGGGCGAAAAGGGGAGGAGGGGACACAAGACCTGCGGCACGGTTTCGCACGCGTCGAAGATGATCAGGCAGCTCCTGGCCTTCAGCAGGAAGCAGCCTTCTAAACCCTTGATTCTTGATCTCAATAGGGTCGTGGCCCACATGAAGGAGATGATGGAGCAACTTCTGGGAGCGGATATCGAGCTTATAACGGAACTGGATAAGGATATATGGAATGTGGCCATCGACCCCACACATCTGGATCAGGTTTTCGCGAACCTGCTGATCAATGCGCGGGATGCCATGCCCGAGGGGGGTCAGATCATTATCAAGACGGAAAACCTGGTAATGGATAATAATGAGCGGAATCTTCCATTCACCGTGGTGCCGGGGAAATACGCCCGGATCTCCGTGACTGATATGGGGGTGGGGATACCCGAGGATGTGAGGGACAAAATATTCGAGCCATTTTTTACCACCAAGGAGGTGGGCAAGGGGACAGGCCTCGGGCTCTCCACAGTCTACGGGATCGTGAAACAGAACGGCGGGTATATATGGGTGGAAAGCGAAGAGGGAAAGGGAAGTCGATTCATGGTGGACCTGCCTGCCAGAGATGGGGAGGTCGAAAATGGACCGACAGAGGAGGAAAGGGAGCCAGTATCCATGGCGGGTACGGGGAAGATACTTCTCGTTGAAGATAATTACGATATAAGAAGATCCACGAAGGAGTTTTTAAAATCTTTCGGGTACGAGGTTATCGAAGGCGATAACGGAAGTGAAGCCCTTGATATTTTTCAAAGGGAAAAGGATAAGATCGATCTCCTCATTACCGATCTGATGATGCCGGTAATGGGGGGCAAGGAACTTGCATATAAGGTGAGAGAGATAGATCCCACCATGAAGATTCTATTCATTTCCGGTTACGGGAAAGAAGCAATTAATGAAACCCTTCCGGGAGAAGGGAGTGTCTCATTTCTCCAGAAACCCTACACCATAAGGGAACTCGCGGAGAAGGTAAAATCCCTCCTTTTCTGATAAGGGGGGGAGGTGATTCCATTGCAATTGGCTATGCCTTCTGATTTAATCTTTTTTAAAGATAGTAAACACAGGGAATACAAAAGGGGGGATCCATGGCGAAGAAGGCCATGATCACAGGGGTCACGGGACAGGATGGTTCGTACCTTGCGGAATTTCTGCTTTCGAAGGGGTACGAGGTTCACGGACTGATCCGCAGGGCAAGCACCTTTAACACGTCGAGGATCGAAAATATTTACGTTGATCCCCACGTGAAGGGGGCAAATCTTCACCTCTATTATGGTGACCTCTCCGATTCTGGACAGCTTGACAATCTCATCTACAATATTTCTCCCGACGAGGTGTACCATCTTGGTGCACAAAGCCACGTGCGAGTAAGCTTCGACATACCGGAGTATACGGGAAATATAACGGCCCTCGGGACTACGCGGATTCTCGAGTCAATCAGGAGGAGCGGAGGTAAAGCCAGGTTCTACCAGGCCTCTTCGTCGGAGATGTTCGGGGCTGCGAAGCCTCCCCAGGGAGAGGAGACCCCCTTCTATCCCAGGAGCCCCTACGCGGCGGCGAAAGTTTACGCCTACTGGATGACGGTGAACTACAGGGAAGCGTACGGGTTATTTTCCTCTAATGGGATCCTTTTCAATCATGAGTCCCCTCGAAGGGGAGAAACCTTCGTGACCCGTAAGATTACCCGGGCCATAGCCCACATCAAGATGGGAAAGCAGGACGCACTCTATCTTGGTAATCTCGAGGCGAAGCGAGACTGGGGGTTTGCCCCCGAGTACATCGAGTGCATGTGGAGGATCCTCCAGCATGATTCTCCAGATGATTTCGTGATTGGAAGCGGTGAGACACATTCTGTCAAAGAGTTCCTCGAGGAATCCTTTTCCTATGCCTCCCTCGATCAGGATCGGTACGTGAAGATTGATCCAAAATATTTCCGCCCCACGGAAGTGGACTGCCTCCTTGCGGATCCATCAAAAGCGAAGCGCCTCCTTAGCTGGGAACCGAAGGTTACATTCCGGGAACTCGTGTGGATCATGGTGGATTTTGACCTTATGCTTCACGGGCTCACCCCTCCGGGAAAGGGAGTGGCGGTCCTGAAGGAGAAGGGCCTCGACTGGACGACACATACTGTTTCATTTGAGAAGAACACTGATTGATAAATCGTAAGGAGAATTGAAAGAGAGATCCAGGAGGAAGAATGAACGATATGAAAGTGTTTCCTCTTATTCTTGCGGGAGGAGCGGGGACCCGTTTCTGGCCTCTCTCGAGAAAAGATTGGCCGAAACAGCTGCTAAAGATCGGGGGCAGCCGGAGCCTCGTCGGGCAGGCTGTGGAGAGGGCGAAACATATCCCTGGGAAAGAAAAGATATATGTAGTCGCTGGAGATGAGCTCGCAGAGAAGATACGCCTCGAGCTATTGAGCGAGCAACTGCATTTCGTCATAGAGCCGTTTGCGAAGAATACCGCACCTGCTATCGCACTCGCGGCGAAAGAGATATGTGACAGGGAGGGAGACGGGATCATGGTGGTTCTCCCTTCCGACCATGTGATCAAGGAAACTGACAAATTTGTGGAGGGGATGAAGAGAGCCCTCGAGGGGGCCAAAAAGGATTATCTCGTCACCATCGGAATCACTCCCACGCGGCCCGAGACGGGCTACGGGTACATCAAGGGAGGGGAATCCCTTGGGGAAGGCCTGTACAGGGTGAAACAATTTACAGAAAAACCAGACAGGGAAAAGGCGGAGAAATTCCTGAAAGAAGGAGGTTACTACTGGAACGGGGGGATGTTCATCTGGAAGGCAAGCATATATCTGAATGAAGTGAAACGAAACCTGCCATCCCTATGGGATGTTATTTCCATGAATGGGGAGAACATGGAGGAATTCAAAGGCGCCTTCAATGAGGTGGCCCCGGTCTCCGTAGATTACGGGGTTATGGAAAAAGCCGGGAAAGTGGCTGTGGTTCCATGCTCTTTTTCATGGTCAGACGTGGGATCATGGTCGGCACTCGATGAGATCCTGGATAAGGATGAAATGGGGAACGTAATCATGGGAAATGTGCTACCCATCGAGTGTGAGAACTCCATATTTTACGGGGAATCAGATATTATCGCAGCCGTGGGGCTTTCTGGAATGATTGTAGTCGATACGGGGGATGCGACCCTTGTTGTCCCCAAGGATAAGGCCCAGGACGTACGCAGGGTCTCAGATGAACTTGCCAGGCTTGGTGCGAGGGAGGGGATAGAGCACAGGACGGTGAAGAGGCCCTGGGGGAGTTACACGGTTCTCCTTGAAGGGCCGGGATTCAAAATCAAGAAGGTGGAGGTTCACCCGGAGAAACGCCTGTCCCTGCAGATGCACTACCACAGGAGCGAGCATTGGGTGGTAGTTTCTGGGGCAGCGAAAGTTACGAAAGGGGAGGAGGAATATTTCGTCCATGTGAATGAGAGTACCTATATACCGAAGTGCACCAAGCACAGGATCGAGAATCCGGGGAAAGTTCCTCTATGGATTATCGAGGTCCAAAATGGGGAGTATGTTGGGGAAGACGATATTGTGCGATTCCAGGATGATTTCGGGAGAAATTGATAAGGTTTCTTGCCGGGGATAAATAAGTGTTGCTTATTAAGGCAAACTTTATATAATTGTTCCAAAGTCTACTGCGTCCTTGTATTAGTCCAGAGTTTTCAACATGTTTTTTGTAGTATCTGGGGTGAACCTTAAATAACAGGACTGGTGGGATGGTAGAAGTTCTCGCGGTGGTGGCATTTTCCTTCATTACCACATTAATACTCGTGCCTGCTGCCAATGTTCTCGGCAGGAGGCTGGATGCAGTCGACAGGCCGGATCTTCGGAGGATCCACAAGAAGGATATCTCTCGAACCGGTGGTTTTGTACTCTTTATGGTATCCATCCTGGTAGTAACCTTTCTCTGGTGCAATAACTACGGAAGCCAGGAAAAGGAGAGTTGCCAGTATATTTTATATCTTTTCCCTGCACTGGTGCTGATCGGTATCCTGGGGGTCATCGATGATGTGAGGGGCGCCGATGTCTGGACGAAGCTCTTTTACCAGATGGCTGCGGCAGTGTTCGTCATGACATCGGGGCTGGCCATCAAAAGGATCGGGATACCTTTCGACGGGAGTGTCGGAACGGGATATTTCGCATATCCTCTCACCCTTCTCTGGATCGTGGGCATTACCAATGCCTACAATCTTATCGATGGTATGGATGGCCTCGCGTGCGGGGTTGGTGGGACCGTGGCACTGGCCACCTCTGTCATAGGGTTCGTGAACGGGTCTTTTCTGGCTGCGTCCCTTTCTCTTTCACTTGCTGTGTACCTTTTCACCTTCCTCCTCTTCAACCGTTTCCCCGCGAAAATATTTCTGGGTGACACAGGGAGCCTTCTCACAGGTTTTCTCATTGCAACCACGTCCCTCGCATGCTTCACCAGTGGAGATGGTTCCACAAATTTCTTTCCAATGATAGTCGTGAATGCCCTCGTTATATGGGATACCTCTTTTGTGTTTATGATACGCCTCATAAAGGGCCGCTCTCCTTTTTCCCCGGGGCTGGACCACATTCACCACAGGATGCTGGGATTTACGAAATCCGTGAGATCTTCGGTTCGGAGTATCCTGGTACTAAATCTCCTCATCGTATTGGTGGGGGTTTCACTACTCGACAGGGTTTTGCTGGAGCCGGTGACAGGATTTCTCACGATCCTGATCCTTCTTTCACTCGCAATTTCAAATAGGGCCAGGTGCGTTCTCTCCGCCCTCGTAGGGTATAGCGGATATGGTGCGGAGAAAAATCCCGACGAAACTTCCGATAGGGCAGAAACCCGCTGATGTCCATCCTTTCCTGATAAGGATGTATTTCCATTCAGAATTGTACAACTCTCTCACCCTTATCCTGGAATCTTATATAATGATCTGAGCATGAGCCGTGGCAGGAACATATACCTACTGCTCCTCGTCCTCTGGACCGGGTTTATCTTTGTCCTTACTTCAATCCCCAACCCTCCTCATATCGGTATGGCCCGCAACATGGACAAGGGGGTTCATTTCTTCATATACGGAGTCTCAGGTTTGATCTTAGCCCTCTACCTGAAAGGAGGTGGAAAAAGGAATCGCGTTATCCTTATCTCTACCCTTATTTTCGTGGGGCTGGTGGGGGGCCTGGATGAGATCCACCAGATGTGGATTTCCGGGCGCGCTGCCTCCTTCTACGACTGGATGGCGGATATTTCGGGAGGAATATCCGGCTCCCTGGCCATCATCTTCTTTTTGCATAGAGGACAGCCCCCAGTGGCGGCCATACATGTATAAGCCTTCATAATAATCTTGGATTCTCCATGGTTTCTAGGTTAAACTCCTACCTGTT
>CAYSOQ010000104.1:0-5535 GCA_964432685.1 uncultured bacterium | reverse complement strand
ACAAAAGAATCACACAACACACACAAAAGTTTGTTTTCAGAACCCGTGGGAACTCCTCAAGGAAAAGTATCCAGAGGGTTCGGTTGGGGAAGGTACAGTCAAGAGCATCACCGACTTCGGAGTCTTCGTGGACTTAGGAGAAGAGATCGACGGCCTCGTACACATCTCCGATATGTCGTGGAACCAGAGAATCAAGCACCCGGCAGAGATGTACAGGAAGGGCGACAAGATACAGGTAAAGGTTCTAAGGATCGACCATGAGAACCAGAAGTTTTCCCTGGGGATCAAGCAGCTCAAGGAGGACCCCTGGCTGAACATAGTGCAGCGGTACAGTAAAGGGGCGATCGTCACCGGGAAGGTGACCAGCCTTGCGGATTTCGGTGCCTTCGTGGAGCTGGAAGAGGGGATAGAGGGACTCGTCCACATCTCGGAGATATCGAGCGGTACCGTGAAGTCTCCCTCCGATGTTTTGAAGATCGGAGATGTGGTCACAGCTCTAATCACCTCGGTAGATACGGATAAGAGGAAACTCTCCCTGAGCATCAAGTCATACCAGAGAGTCGAGGAAAAGAAAGAGATGGCCGCCTACACAGAAGGCGATAATGACGTGATTTCAGTCCTTGGGGAAGCCTTGAAAGAGAAGTTGAAACTCGAAGGAGATAACAGTTAACGGTTTGGAACCAACCCGTCATGAGAAGAAAGTGAAAAAAAGATCCCCCCTTCTGAAGGGGTGCCTGGTTACGCTCCTCATCATTCTGGCTCTTCCCATTGCCTTTCTCCTGGCGGGGAAGTTATACGGTGTTTTTTCCATCAAGAAAGACAGCATAGGGGTGGTGGACATCGAGGGGGTGATCACCAGCTCCAGGAAGATCAACGAGGAAATCATAAAGTTCGGGAAGAATGAGAGGATCAAGGGAGTGGTGCTCCGGATCAACTCTCCAGGCGGGGGAGTTGGCCCTTCCCAGGAAATCTACGAGGAAGTGAAAAAGCTCAAGGCCAAGAAAGCCGTGGTGGCTGCTATTGGCGCGGTGGGTGCTTCAGGCGGCTATTATGTCGCATGCGGCGCAGACCGGATAGTGGCAAACCCCGGATCCATCACGGGGAGCATCGGGGTCATAATAGAGTTCCTGAATGTGAGGGACCTCGTGGAGAAGATAGGGGTGAAGGGGATGGTGGTGAAGAGCGGGCCCATGAAGGACGTGGGTAACCCTATGAGGGAAATGACGGCGGAAGAGAGGAAGATGGTGCAGGGGCTGATAGACAACATTTACCATCAGTTCGTGGACGCTGTGGCCGATGCACGTAAAATAGAGCGATCTAAGGTGGAAAAGATCGCTGACGGGAGAATCTTCTCGGGGGAGCAGGCGAAGAAAATAGGCCTTGTAGATTTCCTCGGAAACTTTTACGATGCTGTGGACATTACGGCTAAGATGGTGGGGATCAAGGGTGAACCTGAAGTCGTGTATCCCCCGAAAAAAAAATTCTCAATATTTGAATTGCTAAAAGATGAAGCGAAAAGTATAATCGGTCAGGTAATGTCCGAGACCTTATTTCCTAAAATTGTAACTCGATAAAGGGGGGGGAGAAGATGACGAAGAGCGATCTCGTGGAGAAACTTGCTGAAAAGATCGAGTATCTCACGAAGAAGGACTGTGAGGCGATCATTGAAACAGTTTTTGAGAACATGAAGTACGCGCTGCAGAAAGGTGACAAGATTGAGATTCGGGGTTTCGGAAGTTTCACCATCAGGACCCGGAAGGCGAAGGAGGGGAGAAATCCGAAAACCGGCGAGAAAGTGTTCATCCCTGAGAAAAAAATACCCTTCTTCAAAGTGGGTAAGGAACTAAGGGAGATGATCAACCGCTGACAGGGCTCATCTCATGGAAAGGCTGTATACGCCCTGGAGGCTTGAGTATATAAAGGAAGCATCGGTGAAAAAACCCGAATGTATTTTCTGTATTGACGGCCAGGAGGAGTCTTTTTCTGACCGGCGTGTCCTCTTCTCCTCGGATCGCACCATGACCATGTGTAACAGGTTTCCCTACACGAACGGCCATCTCCTGATCTCTCCCAGGGAACATTTGGCCGATTTTTCAGAACTGGAAGACGAGTTGGCTGAAGAGATGTGGAGGGTCCTCCGGGAGTCGATAAAAATCTTGAAACGTGTCTATCAGCCGGAAGGGATCAATGTAGGTATGAACATGGGAAAGGCTGCAGGCGCGGGATTTGAAGATCACGTCCACATGCATGTCCTCCCGAGATGGGCAGGGGATACGAATTTCATGACCTCAGTCTCTGAGGTGAGGATCCTTCCAGAAACCGTTTCACAGACCTACGAACGGCTCCTTCCGGAATTCCAGGCACTAAAAAAAATAGTTCCTGGTTCCTAATTCCTAGTTCCTTGTTAAATTCGAAATACTAAGCACGAAACTCTAAACAAATATCAAATTCAAAATACAAATGACCAAAACAACATACAGAGCAGGGGCAATAATTGTGGGCTTGTTTCAATAAGTAAAGTTTCAGTGGTGGAAAGAAATTGTCTGTTTCAACTGGACCCGTTTCATTAAAATCTCTCGTTTTGATTTTCTTGAAACATCTTTAGTTGAAACATCGGTTGATTGAAACTTGTGTTAATTGAAACTAGCCACATGATGTGATTTGTCTGGTTTTCCTCTGATCTCTGAACTCGAAACTCTGAACTGTCTTATTGGTGGTTTAGTACTTCGAATTTGATTAGCTGGGATCTGGGACCTGGAAACTGGGACCCAGAATTAATGGGAGATTTATGGTTGATGGATTGACAGTTGACCGGTTCTCGGGTGGTGAGAGAGGCATCCCTCCCGGTGCGTGCGGCCTTTTAGCCGCCGCGGGAGAGATCGAACTCATGCCGCTGGTGAAGTCCGCCGGCTGCCTCCAGTACAGGGCGAGGACCGGGGCAGGGATCACACTGAAGGGCATATACAGGGACACGCCTCTTTACATCTTCCATGTCATGTACCGCTCCAACCACAAGAGGAAGGAACTCGAGCGCTGGTTCCTCGATTTCGGGCTTCATCTGCTGGATGCTGAGGAGCTCGTGAAGAGAAAATTCTACTACGAGTACGACATGCCCCGCATGAGAAGATACGTGGTGTCTCCGCCGAGCAGGGAGGAAATGCTGGAACTTGCCCGCCACGACGATTCGGAGCGCTTCATCGTGGAGCGGGTGTCGGAGTTCAACACCATTTTCAAGGACGACGCCCGGGTCTTTTCCAGCGGGAGGGGGATGGGGACGTTCCTCACGGCCTTTCAGCTCGAGGACACAATCCGCATATTCGACATGGAAAAGTACGCCGACGACGATATCGAAGCGCTCCAGGTTCACGTCAGGTGGCCCACGAGTACAGGGAGAGGTCTCTGGTGGGGCCCCCAGCCGATCGCCCTGTTCAACGTATCGGGGATCCACAACGGGCACCTCTCATCCGACAGGGCGAACAGCAGGGCCCTGGAACAGCTGGGAATCCGCATGCAGGTGGGGACAGATTCAGAGGCGATCTTCCTCGAAATATCACATCTTATACAGAGAGGGTTTTCCCTCGAGGAAATCGAATGGGTAATGGCCCAGAAGTTCCCCGGCGAGGTAGCCCTCATGGAGGAGGAGAAGAGGGAGAGGTACCTCGGCCTGACCCAGGACCCCGTCTACTCCCAGTTCAAGATGAGCGGCCCCTCTACCGCCATAGTGATGGTGGATGATGTTCTCGTGGGGATCACCGACAGGGATCATTTGAGGCCTTTCTCTGTGGGGGAGGGGGACGGCATTGTCCTGATGGCGAGCGAGGAACGGGCAATCCTCTCGGGGGCGTACCTACTGGGAAAGGACATTAACCTGTCCACACCGGAAGCGGGGAAAGTGGTGGGTTACCACCTGGACGGAGAAAAGGTTACCCCCCTCGACTATTCATGGAGGAAAGGAAACGGAAGGGATGGCTGAGAAGATAAAGGTCATAAGGGAAACGCGGATAGTTTACGATCCGCCGAAGGAACTGGGTATGTACAACTACTCGCCCAGGTACCGGGTGGTTGTCACCTCGGAGGAGCAGGAACCGGGGCACGGATGCGTCTTCTGCAGCACCTGCGTCATCGAGTGTACCCACAACCTCCATCACCCTGAAAGGGAAGAGGGAGTCTTCTGGATGGAGGAGGTGGTGGTTGACGAGAAGGGGAACAGGATGGAGGAGCCTGAGTCGGGGGTTTACTACGTAGACAAGATCCTCCACATCTCCGAAGACGAGTGCTGCAACTGCAAGCGGTGCGTCCGCTACTGCCCCCAGTACTCCATCAAGGTCTTCGACAACCCCGACTACACGGATATCGGGAACAGGGTTACCGATGCTGACGTGATAAACCAGAACCTGGCACGGTCAAGGGGGGAGAGGCTCATTCATTCCGCCCATTTAGGGCCCGTGCGAACAGGCATGAGAGATTACTGGCTCATCGATGCCGCGGAGATTCTCAGCCCCCAGAGGGATCACCGCTTCGAGTACGCCGGGATGCTTCGAGGGGGTGTCATCGGGAAGAGGGAAGCCCGCTATCCTGTGAAGATTCCCGTTTTCGACTGCAACATGAGCTACGGTTCGAACGGCCACGAGACGGTCCTGGCCCGATTAATCGCGTCCATCGAACTGGGCCGCCCCTTCTTCAGCGGGGAGGGGTACATCCATCCCGAAATGATGAGCGCCGCAAAGCATATCATTCTCCAGTTCGGCTCAGCGGGCTTTGGCCCCTGGGTTGATCTCGAGAAGTTCGCCGGCTTTTCCATGAAGTATGGCCAGGACGCAAAGAAGGGGAAAGGTGGGCACCTCCCCCAGATGAAGAACGACCTGGAAATTGCCCTCATACGCTGCGTTGAAGCCTTGAGGCCCCTGACATCGCCCAACCCACAGCACCTCCAGTACTCCATCGAGGAACTTCCCATGCGGGTCGAGACCCTCCGGGCAATCCTGGGAGACGAGAAGCTCCTTGGTGCCGATGTGTACGGGACTGCATGGAATTTTCCCGAGATCGTCGTTGCCCTTGCCCGCGCGGGCTTCGATTACATGACGATCAAGGGTGGAGATGGTTCAACAGGGGCTGCCCACATGACGGACCTTAAGAACCGTGGGCTGAACATCGTCTACCTGTCCCACATTGCCGACATGGCCCTCCGGGAGGCGGGTTTGAGGGACAGGGTTTCTGTGATTGCGGAAGGGGGGATAAAGGACGGGTTCGAATCTATGCTCACCCTTCTTGCAGGTGCCGATTTCGCAGGTGTGGGGATGGCACAACTTATTCCCGTGGGCTGCACGCTCTGTGAGCGGTGCCACACGGACCAGTGCGCATGGGGCATCACCACGAGGAGGTACGGCCACAGGGTGGACCCCGCTGTTGGAGGGGAGAGGATCGCCAGGATGAACCGGGCGTGGCTCAACGAGATGGAAGGCCTCGCCGCAGGGCTGGGCATGTCCACCCACCAGGACGTGGTGGGAGCGCGCCGTTTCCGCTACCACGGCCCCG